>DATNLY010000087.1:0-5623 GCA_035602635.1 Opitutaceae bacterium
CTCCGTGTAGTTCTCGAACTTGTAGGACACCGAATTTTCCGCCCTTGCAGACGGCCGCGGTGAGACCACCAGGAGAAAAAGCGCGAGGGGTATCGCTGCAGGTCTTTCCGGGAACTTATACTGTGTATTCGGGATTGTTACGGGACCACAGTCGAAACGGAAGGTTCCCGCAATGTCGAAAGTTGCCGTCATTTCGCACGGCGCACGGCGGCTGCGCCACGCGAGTGTCGCTTGCGTCCATGGCGCCGCCTCCAAGGGTCGCCGGGCGTTCAGCCATCCGCGCATGCGCCCCCGGGGACGGATGACGAGGAGGGCTACCGGAAGTCGGCAAAGACAGGGACGCCGAATTCGCAAGGCATTACCCTAATAATACTTGCGATTTGGTGCTCAGGAAGGGACTCGAACCCTTACGCCTTACGGCACACGCCCCTCAAACGTGTGTGTCTACCAATTCCACCACCTGGGCATACGAAAACGGGGAAGGGTAAATGAGTGGCAACCGAAAGGGGTTGTCCAGCCCTGAAATTGGGTTTTGACCCACCGGGGTACCTGGAGAACCTTCCGGGCGGCTGTCCCCCCATGAATCTCGACAAAATCAAGGCTGCGCTCCTCGCGTCCTACGAAGCGGACGGGGGCATCAACCATTTGGACGGGGTCAACCTTCCCTCCCAGGAATCGGTCAACGCGATCGCGCGCGACTGCATGCATCTCCTTTTCCCGGGATATTTCGAGGAGAGCCGGCTCGCCAAGAAGGACGTGCCCGCGCTCGTCGAGACGCTGCTCGTCCGCATCAGGGGCGCCCTCGAGGTCGAGATCGGCAAATGCCTGCGGTTCTCGAAGGACGCCGACCCGGCCGCCCGGGCACGCACCCTGGCGCTCGAGATCCTGGGGAAGCTCCCCGAGCTCCGGAAGGCCATCCGCACGGACGTCGAGGCCGCGTACCAGGGGGATCCGGCCGCCCGCAGCTACGAGGAGATCATCCTCGCCTACCCCTGCGTGCTCGGCATCTCGCTGCAGCGCTTCGCCCACGTGCTCTACAACCTGGGCGTCCCGCTCCTGCCGAGGATGATCACGGAATACGCCCACGAGCGCACCGGGATGGACATCCACCCGGGCGCCAAAATTGGCACCCATTTCTTCATCGACCACGGCACCGGCGTCGTGATCGGGGAGACGGCCACCATCGGTTCGCACGTTAAGCTCTACCAGGGGGTGACCCTTGGGGCAAAGTCGTTCGAGACGGACAACCAGGGAAACCCCGTCAAGGGCGTGAAGCGCCATCCCGACATCGGGGACAACGTGACGCTCTATGCCCACGCGACCATCCTGGGCGGCGACACCCAGATCGGAGCAAACTCTGTGGTCGGCGGAAACGTGTGGCTCCTGACTTCGGTTCCCGCCAACAGCATCGCCTACTTCAAGGCGGACGACCTCATCATCCGGCCCCGCCAGAAGAAGGAGGAGCTTGTCGGCTACGTCCAGGACTGGGTCATCTGACCCCGGGGTCCGGGCCTATCGCCGCTGGCGGTCGTCAAGGGCCCATGCGAGCCTGGCCGCGAAGAACGGCCCGCGGTAGATCATCCCGGTGTAGAGCTGCACGAGCGTCGCCCCCGCATCCAGCTTCTCGGCGGCGCTCAGGATGTCCGTGATGCCCCCGACCCCGATGAGGGGGAGCCTTCCGTCGGTGGCGCGCGAGATGTAGCGGATGACCTCGGTCGACCGCCCCTTAAGCGGCCTGCCGCTGAGGCCGCCGGCCTCGGAGACCCTTGCGAACGCGCCGGGCCTGGCGAGCGTCGTGTTGGTGGCGATGATCCCGTCGAGCCCGAATTCCGCGGCCGCGCCGAGGACAGAGTCGATCTCCGGGTACCCGAGGTCCGGGGCGATCTTGAGCAGGATCGGCACCCGCGACTTCCCGGGCAGCGAGGCGCGGTCGCGGTTGGCGCCGGTGACGGCGGAGAGAAGCTCCCTCAGCCTGGACTCATCCTGGAGCTGGCGCAGGCCGGGGGTGTTCGGGCTCGAGACGTTGAGCGCGATGTAGTCGGCATGGTCGGCGAGCCTTCCGAAGCTCGCCAGGTAGTCCTGCGTCGCCCGGTCGATCTCGACCGCCCTCGACTTTCCAAGGTTTATCCCGAGGGGCAGGCGGCGCCTGCCCGGGGGCCGGTGGCGTGAAAGGCGCGCCGCCACGGCCTCGGAGCCCTGGTTGTTGAAGCCCAGGCGGTTGATGACCGCCTCCTCGGCCGGGTAGCGGAACATGCGCGGACGCGGGTTTCCCGGCTGCGCCTGCGCGGTCACGGTCCCTATCTCGACATGCCCGAAGCCGAGCGCCGCGGCGGCCGGCCAGGCGCGCGCGTCCTTGTCAAAGCCCGCGGCCAGGCCCACGGCGTTGGGAAAACGCAGCCCGAAGGCCTCCACCGGGCGGAAACTCGAGGGCGACACCCGCCCGAGCGCCTCCATCGCCCTGCACACCGGCCCCAGCCTGCCGAGGACCGCCATGGACTCCACGGCCAGCTCGTGCGCGCGCTCCGATTCAAGGCGAAACAGCAGGGGCCGCAGGATCCTCTCGTAATAAAAACCCATGTGTCGCCAGCGTGAAATCTCCCGGTCAAAACGCAAGTGCGGTAGGTGAAAACCCCACTGGGCCAATGCCTTCCGTGCCCGGGCGCCGCCGGGGCGCCCCGCTTGCTTTTGTGCTTGTTATTTGCCCCCCCCCTCGCACGCTGCGCTAAAATTTCCCGCATCAAAAGAAACCATGGCTAAGCCCACCTCCACACTCGACTGGTGCATCGTTCGTCTCGGCGACGACCACAACTGGTGGGTGTGCGAGACCAGCGACCCGGTGCGCTGGGACGTGGACGGCCTGAGCATCATCGACCCTCGCCAGGTCGCCCACCTGATCGAGCTCGTCGACGCTCTGCGCGACTACGGGTTCCACCAGGACCTGTTCGAGTCGGCGTTCATCCCCTTCCGGATCGAGAAGGATCTCGGCGGCGGCAAGGTGCGCCTGAAGCGGGTCAAGGAGTCCCTCTTCGAGTCCGACGAGAAGCTCTTCGTGCTGCCGGACATCCTTGACGAGGAGAACGGGCCGTATGCGGACCTGCTCGACCACCTCACGCGCTGCCGGGTGAAGATGCTCAACGACCTTTTCAACTTCGAGAACAAGCTGACGGTGGACGAGGTCGAGGACGAGATCCGCGAGGAGCAGAACACGCACTTCATCGAGGGCAAGGCGGTGCACACCTTCTCGGAGCTGTGCGCGATCCTCGACTTCATGCCCGAGGGGATGGACTCCGACGAGGAGCAGCCCTCGAAGGCCGCCGAGGAGGAGGACGACGACCTCCCGACGCTCGACGCCGAGGAGGAGGAGAAGCTCAAGAACGACGAGTCGCTCAAATGGGACGACGACGGCGACGACGAGAAGGAGGACGACAAGGAGGAGGGAGCGAAGAAGGACGGGGACGACGATAAGGGAGAGGGTGCCGCGGAGGAGGTGGCGGAAAAGCCGCGGCGCAAGTCGCGCGGCAAGCGCTGACCCCGGCGCAGGCCCCACCCATGCATTTCCTGCGCGCAGCGCCCCTGGCCGTCCTCGGACTCCTCGCCGGGTGCGAGGCCGCCGTCCCGACCGGGCGAAACCCGGTGATCCCGTCGGCGGCGTCCTCCTCGGAGCTGCGCCCCGGCGACAGCCTCACGGTGGCGATCATCGGCGTCCCCGACCCGTCGACGAACAGCGTGCAGATCGACGACCAGGGGATCATAAGCCTGCCGTACATCGGGGCGCTGAAGGCCGGGGACGAGACGACCGCCGGGCTGACGCAGCGCATCAGGGAGACCTATGTCGCGAAGAAGATCTACACCACGGTCGACATCTCGGTCAGCGTCACCGAGCGCTACGTCTATGTCGGCGGCGAGGTGGAGAAGCCCGGCCGGATCATCTGGACGCCCGACTTGACGGCCGCCAAGGCGATCGAGGCGGCCGGCGGCTTCACGCTCTACGCGAAGGAGGACAAGGTCGCCGTCGTGCGCAACCAGGCCCTCTACGACCTCGACATCAAGCTGGCCCAGAAGGACCCGTCGCAGGACCCGCGGCTCGAGCCCGGGGACTCGATCCAGGTCTCGCGCTCCGCGTTCTGAGTCCGGCTACGCCCCGAGCTCGGCCGCCATGTCCCGGGCGAAGTACGTGAGGATCATGTCCGCCCCCGCCCTCTTGATGGCGATCAGCGACTCGCGGCGGCAGTCGCCAAGGTCGAGCCAGCCCATCCTGGCGGCCGCGTGGATCTGGGAGTATTCGCCGGAGACCTGGTAGGCCGCGATCGGCTTGCGCGTCGAGAAGCGAAGGCCGCGGATGATGTCGAGATAGAGGCCGGCGGGCTTGACCATCACGATGTCCGCCCCCTCGGCCTCGTCGAGCTTGAGCTCCGTGTAGGCCTCGCGCCGGTTGGCCGGGTTGAGCTGGTAGGTGCGCTTGTCGAGGCTTCGGGTGCCCGCGGACTTCGCGCTGCCCACCGCGTCGCGGAACGGGCCGTAGTAGGCCGACGCGTACTTTGCCGTGTAGGCAATGATTCCCGTGTCCTCCCGGCCGGCGGCGTCGAGCGCCCGCCGGATCGCCCCAATCCTGCCGTCCATCATGTCGCTCGGCGCCACCAGGTCCACGCCGGCGTGGGCGTGCAGGACCGCCATGCTGGCGAGGATCCCCACGGTGCGGTCGTTGTCGACGTCGGAGCCGTCGGCGGTCAGGACCCCGTCGTGGCCGTGGGCCGTGTAGGGGTCGAGGGCGATGTCGGTCATGACCGTCAGGCCAGGGACGGCCTTCTTGACGGCGCGGACGGCCCGCAGGACCAGGGCGTCCTCCCGGAGCGCGGCGCTGCCCTCCCCGTCCTTCAGGCGGGGGTCTATCCTCGGGAAGAGCGCCACCGCCAGGATCCCGAGCTTTCGGAGCGCGCGGCACTCCCTGACGAGGTCCCGGATGCAGAGCCGGGACACCCCCGGCATCGACGCGATCGGCTCCGGCCTGCCCTTGCCGTCGACGACGAAGAGAGGGGCGACCAGGTCGGCCGGCCGCAGGACAGTGTCCTCTACAAGCGCGCGCAGGCCGGCCGTGCGCCGCAGGCGCCTCGGGCGGTGAACTAGATTGAGCTTGAAGGAGTTGGCCATGTGCTCGTTGGCTCGTCCATTGGAGCACGGCATGCCCCGCGTCGCCACAAGATTTTGCAAAGCCGAGCTCCCTCCCGCATACAACCCACCTCCCCCTTAGGCCCCATAATGGCAATCAGGCTCTTCGACTCACTCACCCGCGAGATCCGCGAACTGCGCCCCGCGCAGGCCGACGGCGTGTTCCGGTTCTACAACTGCGGACCGACCGTCTACGGGCCCTCCCATATCGGCAATTTCCGGACGTTCCTCGTCAACGACGTCCTGCGCCGGCTCCTTGAGGCCGAGTTCCCGGGCAGGGTGAAGCACGTGCGCAACCTGACCGACGTCGACGACCGCACGATCGCCCAGGTGAAGAGGGAGGGCGTCCCGCTCGCGGACATCACGAGGAAGTGGACGGAGCTCTTCCACGCCGACTGCGTCGCCCTCAACTGCCTGCGGCCCCATGTCGAGCCGACGGCGACCGGCAACATCCGCG
>DATNLY010000094.1:0-4885 GCA_035602635.1 Opitutaceae bacterium
CGGCCGCCCGCCTCTCCCGCCGCCTGCTGGCCAACATCGAGTCGCTGACGATCGACGATGTCCTCAAGGAGGGCCTGCACGAATTCCTCGTCGAGACCGGGAAAACTCTGGACCGCATCAGTGAGGAGGTAGTACAGACAACGATGTTCTACCCGTCCGAATCCACGCAGGAGGAGCAGCAGCTCCAGCAGCAGCAGTGACGGGCACCGTCACCCGGCGAACACGACAGGCACCCATGCTCATCAGCCTCCTCCACAGGACCACGTTCGCCTACGCGGGAAAGGCGCACGACAGCTTCAACGAGGTGCGCCTGCGCCCGCTGGACGACGCGAGCCAGACATGCCGGAGCTTCGACCTGCGGGTGGACCCGGCCGCGCAGATCCGCGAGTACGTCGACTTCTACGGGAACACCGTCCACTACTTCGACATCTCGGAGGGGCACACGAAGCTCGTGATCGAGGCCGTCTCCGAGGTCGAGACGACGCCCAACGCCGCCCGGCCGCCCGTGCCCCTGGTCCCGTTCTCCGGGTCGGCGCCGGGAAACGAGAACGAGCTCCAGGCCGAGTTCCTCACGGGGTCGCACTTCGTCCCGGCCGACGTCGACCTTTGGAAGGAGGCCCAGGACGTGCTGGCCGACCGGCGCTCCGACGTGTGGTCCGACGTCCGGCTCCTGTGCGGGCACATCTACAGGACCTTCAAGTACAAGCCGCGGACGACGGGGGTCGGCACGCTGGCGACGGACGCCCTGAAGCTGCGCACGGGGGTGTGCCAGGACTTCGCGCACGTCGCGCTCGGCCTCTGCCGCAGCTCGGGCATCCCCGCCCGCTACGTGAGCGGCTACTTCATCAAGACTCAGAGGCGCCCCGAGGAGGAGGAGGCCTCCCACGCGTGGATCGAGGCGTTCATCCCGGGGTTCGGCTGGTCGGGCTTCGACCCGACCCACGACATCGCGGCCGACGAGCGCTACTTCAAGGTCGCCGTCGGGCGCGACTACTCCGACATCCCGCCCGTGAGCGGGACCTACCGGGGCGGCAAGACCCGCTCCCTCGGGGTCGAGGTGAGGGTGCGCGAGGCCTCCGCGGCCGGCGCTTCCCGCTAGGGCTTGTCCTGCTGGATCGTGGCCACGCGGCCGGCCGTGTCGAAGATGACGCGGATGCGCTCATGCACCCGGGCGGGATAGCCGTCGTAGTAGGGCGCGCCGGCCCAGAAATACGGCCCGCCCCATCCCTGGTAGCGGTGGTAGTACCCGCCGAAGATGATGGTCCCGCGGTAGTCCTCGTAGGTGACATAGCGCCAGATCTCGTGCGAGCCGCCCGCGTTGGTCTCGACGAGGATGCGGTCCGGGTCGCCAAGGGCCAGCTTGACGGCGTCCATGCCGAAGCCCGGCGCGATCTGGCCCGCCTTCACGAGCGCCTGCTGGTCCGGGTTGAGCCGCGCGAACACGGCGGGGCTGTCCTTGATCCGGGACTCGGGCGTGGTGCAGCCGCCGAGGAGGGCCGCGACGAGCGCGGCCGACGCGAGGAGTGAGTTTCTGGTCGTTTTCATCGGGAGGGAGGGATTCTATGGGTTCATGCGACCCTACTGTCATGTACGCCGAACCCGTTGACTTAGACGCCATTCGGCGGCCCGGGTTGCATGCGCCGTGAAGAAACTCCTGATCCTCTGGGACATAGACGGGACAATCCTGCACTCGGCCGGCGCGGGCACGAGGGCGCTGCAGGCGGCGCTCAGGGACGTCTTCGGGATCGAGGGCTCGCTCGACGGGATCGACTTCGCCGGGAGCACGGACAGGCGGATCATACGGCAGATCTTCTCGCGGTTCTCGGTCGAGTTCTCGCAGGGGAACCTCGGGAGGTACCTGGACGGCTACATCGCCGCCCTGCCCGCGGCGCTCGGCGCCGGCGGCGCCCGCGTCCTGCCCGGGATCCGGGAGATCCTGGCCCAGGCGGCGGCCCGGCCCGAGGTCGCCCAGGGCCTGCTGACGGGCAACGTCCGGCTCGGGGCGCAGGCGAAGCTCGCCCACCACGGCCTCTGGCACTTCTTTCCGGTCGGGGCGTTCGCGGACGACGGCGAGCTGCGCAGCGAGCTCGGGCCGCACGCGCTCCGGCGGGCCCGCGGGCACTGGGGGGCCGACTTCCCGCCCGAGCGGGTGTGGATCGTCGGGGACACGCCCCACGACATCGCCTGCGCGCGGGCCTTCGGCGCCCGGGTCCTGGCCGTCGCCACCGGCGGGTCGGGGCTCGCCGAGCTGGCCGCGCACAAGCCGGACGCCGTGCTCGGGGACCTCGCCGACCTTGCGGCGTTCTGGGAGGCGATCGGGGCCGGCCGCTAGGGCGGCCCGTATTTGTTTGCCGCCGCCGCCGCCCGGGGAAATATCGCGCAGCAACGATCCCCCCGCGCCATGCCCCGCACCTACACGATCGCCATCGGGTCCGACCACGCCGGGTTCAGGTACAAGGAGGCGATCAAGGCCGTCCTCATGGCGGACGGGCACACCGTGCGCGACATGGGGACGGACTCGGAGCAGCCCTGCGACTACCCCGACTTCATCCGGCCGGTGGCCGAGTCGGTCGCCCGGGGCGAGTACGAGCGCGGGATCGTGCTCGGCGGCTCGGGCAACGGCGAGGCGATCGTGGCCAACCGCGTGAGGGGCGTGCGCTGCGGGGTCTGCTGGACCGAGCAGGTGGCCGTGTGGAACAGGGCCCACAACGACGCCAACTGCCTTTCCATCGGCGAGCGCACCGTGGCGCTGGACGAGGCCTTCGCGATCGTGCGGACCTGGCTCGCGACGGAGTTCGAGGGCGGCCGGCACATTGCGCGGATCCGCAAGATAGACGGGGCCTGACGGGCGCGCCGGGGGCCGCCCCGACGACAGGCTTGCCCACCCCCGCCGGTAGGATCAGCGTTCCCACCGGCCATGGCATTCCCCAAAGCTCCCGCCATCCTCGCCTCCCGCGACCTCCGCGGCGCGGACCTCGAAAAGAACCCCACGGATTCCGCGCTGAGGATCTACGCCTGGATGCAGCTGGCGCGGGTCGCGGACAACCGGATCCTGGACCTGTTCCGGCAGGGGGCGATCCGGGGCACGGTGACGGGCGGGCAGGGCAACGAGTGGATGGTCGTGCCGCTCGCGCTCCTGCTGGACAAGGCGCAGGACGTGGTCTGCTTCACCCACCGGGGCCTCGGGGGCCACCTCATTTGGAGCGGGCACCTTTGCGAGCACCTGAACCAGTATTTTGCCAACGCGGACAGCCCGACCCGGGCGCGCGAGGGCAACATCCACCACGGCGACCCGGCGAACCGCTCCCTCCCGATGATAAGCCACCTCGGGGCGATGTGCGGGCCGGTGCTCGGCGCCACCGACTCGCAGCGCCGCTTCGGCCGCCCGGCGGTGGGGATCGCGTTCTTCGGGGACGGCTCCTCCAGCACGGGTGACGTGCACGAATCCCTCAACCTCGCGTCGCTCCTGTCGCTTCCGGTCGTCTTCGTGATCGAGAACAACCGCTACGCCTACTCCACCCCCGTCGACGAGCAGTTCGCGAGCGGCACGGAGCTGTGGCGCCGCGCCATGGGCTACGGCATGGAGGGCCTGGCGATCGAGGCCGGCGACCCCCGGGACGCCGCGCGCGCGCTCGCGCCCGTGATCGAGCGGGTGCGCGCGACCTGCCGGCCCGTGATTGTCGAGGCCCGCACGCTCCGCCTGCGGGGCCACGCGGCCTATGACACCTGCGACTACCTGCGCCCGGGCGAGGCGGACGCGTTTGCGGCGGCGGACCCCCTCCCCCACTACCGGGCGCTCCTCGCCAGGCAGCTCGGCCCGGGCCTCATCGACGCGATCGACGCCGAGCTGGGCGCGTTCCTGGAGGAGTGCATCAAGCTCTCGATCGCGGTCCCGCGCCCGGATCCGTCGGGAATGGAGGCGGACCTCTTCGCCCCGGCGCCGGGGCCCTTCCCGTGGCGGGCCGAGCCCGCGGCGCCGGAGAACCTGACGATGGCGCAGGCCCTCAACCGCGCGATCGGCAAGGTTCTTGCCGAGCGGCCGGAGTCGATCGTCCTCGGGCAGGACATCGCCACCTACGGCGGTGCGTTCAAGGTCACGGAGAACCTCTACGCGAAGTTCGGCAGGTCGAGGGTCCTCAACACGCCGCTGGCCGAGAGCGCGTGCACCGGCTACGCGATCGGCCTCGCCGTCAACGGGCACCGGCCGATCGAGGAGTTCCAGTTCGCCGACTTCGCGACCGAGGCCACGACGCAGATCACGCTCAACGCGGCCACGATGCATTTCCGCTCGGGGGCCGCGTGCCCGCTGGTCCTGCGGCTGCCCTCCGGCGCGGTCGGGCTGGGCTCCTTCCACTCGCAGGAGCTCGAGTCGTTCTTCCTCTCGATGCCCGGGCTGAAGGCCCTCTATCCCAGCAGCCCCCAGGACGCGTTCAACGCGCTCCTCGCGGCGAGCGAGGAGAACAACCCCGTGCTGCTGTTCGAGCACAAGGGCCTCTACCGCCGCGGCAAGCACCCGGTCGCCTGGGACCCGGGCTACCGGGACGTCTGGCACCCGAGGCGCGTCCGGGCGGGCGACTTCGCGACGCTCGTCACCTACGGGGAGGCGGTCCACCTCGCCGCCGAGGCCTGCGACTACCTCGCGGCCGAGTACGACACCGAGATCGAGGTGTTCGACCTGCGCTGCCTCTCGCCGCTCGACCTCTCGGAGATCGCCCCCTCGGTCGCCAGGACCGGCCGGCTGATCGTGCTGCACGAGGGCCGCAGGACCCACGGGTTCGGCGCCGAGATTGTCGCGAGGATCACGGAGGGCCGGCGCGGGCCGCTCAAGGCCCCCCCGCTGCGGATCGCTGCCCTCGACCTGCCCGTGCCCTTCGCGCCGGAGCTT
>DATNLY010000101.1:0-4025 GCA_035602635.1 Opitutaceae bacterium
CCCGGCGCCAGCGCGGGCTCGTCCGCGGGCGCGGGGCCCGGGCCGAACGCGATCCGGGCGCCGGGACCGCCGCCGCGCTCGACCCGGAAGGCGTGCTGGACCGGGAGGCCCTGGGCCCGCACCCGGTACCTGCCCTCGGGATAAGCCATCGCGACCGTGAGGCACTCCGAGGGCCCGAGCCGGCCCTGGGCCACGACATGGGGGGTGACCTGCGGGCCGCCCACGCAGTACTCGAGGCGGGGGACGTCGCGCACCGAGGGGTTGGGGCTGAACGTGAGCTCGACCGACTGATCAAAGTTCGCGGTGAAGTCTATCCCGCACGAGTCGCAGTGGGCGTCGGACGAGATCTCGGAGAGGCTGGCGCCCGACTGCCTCGACCCGCGGCAGTGGGGGCAGAGGACCTCCCAGCCCAGGTCGAGCATGCCGGCGCGGGTGGCGTGCAGGAAAAGGTCGAGCGTCTCGCGGCGGCCCGCGCCCCAAGCGTCCGCGAGGACGTAGGGCCGGATCCTGGAGACGGAGAGATCGTCCGCGCCCGCGACGTACGCGCCCAGGCGCCCGACCAGGGGCGCGGGCTGGCGGTCCCTGGAGACAAGGCCCGAGGAGATGAGGGCCAGCCTGTCTCCGGGGCCGCGGCCCAGGGGCGGCGATCCCCCGGGCGCGTCGGCCCCGGGCCCTGCGAGCGCGGCGAGGTCATAGGCCCGGAACACGCGCCCGGCGGCCCTGCGCATCCTCACGCCGACCGCAAGGGGAACGAGCGCCGCGCCCAGGAGGCTGCGCGGGGTGACGGCCATGGTGTAGGCGAGCGTCGTGCCGCCGGCCGGGCCCGGAGCGAGCTCGCACCGCGTGGCCATGCGGGCCAGGGGCCCCCTCGAGAATACGCGCTCCACCCCGAAGCGGACCGGCTGGACCCACTCGAACTCCCGCTCCTCCCATTCGCCGACGATCCCGAGGTAGGAGGCCCGGAGCCTGCGGACGCCGGGCCCGGCCGGCGGCTCCCCCGCCGCGGGCGGCCGCGGCCCGAAGGGCGGCAGCCCGCAGTCGCGGTTGAAGCGGTCGGTGTCGGACACCCGCGGCCAGAGGGCCTCGGGCGCAGCCCTCAGGTCCCACGTCCAGCGGTACGTCTTCTCGGCGAGGGGCACGGCCTCACTTCGCGAGGAGCCGGCCCGCCAGGAAGGCCGCCTGGAGGCCAGAGAGTTCCCGAAGGCCCTTCTGGGCCAGGCCGATGAGCGAGAGCAGCTGCTCGTGGCTGAAGGTCGACTCCTCGCCGGAGCCCTGCACCTCGACGAACCGGCCCTGGCCCGTCATGACGATGTTGAAGTCCACGGCCGCGTCCCTGTCCTCGAGGTAGTCCAGGTCCAGGAGCTCGGACCCGGCGAGGATCCCGACGCTCACGGCCGCGACCGAGTCGGCGAGCGGGCTCTCCCTGAGCTTGCCCTGGTCGATGAGCTTCTGGACCGCCAGGCGCGCGGCGACGTAGGCGCCCGTGATCCCCGCCGTCCGCGTCCCCCCGTCGGCTTGGAGGACGTCGCAGTCGAGCCACAGGGTGTTCGCCCCCAGCTTGTCCAGGTCGACCGCCGCCCGCAGCGAGCGGCCGATGAGCCTCTGGATCTCCACGGTCCTGCCGTCGAGGCGCCCCTTGTTGATGTCGCGCCCCTTGCGCTCGTGGGTGGAGTAGGGCAGCATCGAGTACTCGGCCGTGAGCCAGCCGCCCTTGACCCCCTGCTGCTTCATCCACGTGGGCACGCCGGGCTCGATCGTGGCGGCGCAGATCACCTGGGTGGAGCCGTAGCGCACGAGGACCGAGCCGGTCGCATGGGGCGCGATGCCCGCCTCGAAGGAGATGGGTCGAAGTTGGTCGGCCCGGCGGCCGCCTGCGCGTTCGGGTGCTGCCATGGGCCTACTCTGAGCTCAGCTGGCCCGGCGCCCGCTCCTCGCGCTCGATCAGCTTGAGCCTCGTGCGCTTCGGCTGGCCGTCCTCCGACATGAAGGCGATCAGCCGGTCGTTGAAGTCCTTCGCCGGGTCGTGGCCCATGCGCTTGAGCGCCTGGGTGAGGGCCGCCACCTCCACGAGCCGCGCCATGTCGCGCCCCGGCCGCACGTAGAGCTCGATGTGGGGCAGCTTCATGCCGAGGATCTCGTAGGTGTTCTGCTCGAGGCCGGTGCGCTCCTCAAGGACGTCCGGCGTCCACTCCTGCAGCGAAACCACCATGTCGATCCTCTTCTCGAGCCGGATCGACTTCACGCCGAACATCTCGGCGATGTTGATGATCCCGATGCCGCGGCACTCCATGTAGCCCCGGTTGAGGGCGCGGCTCGACGCCATGAGCTCGCGCTCGTCGAGGAGCTTGATGATCGTCAGGTCGTCGGCGACGAGCGAGTGGCCGCGCTCGATGAGGGCCAGCGCGCACTCGCTCTTGCCCACGCCCGAGTCGCCGCGGAGCATCACCCCGACCCCCTTCACGTCGAGCGTCGTCGCATGCTCGACGCCGCTCGGGGCGAACTCGTTGTCGATGCAGAGCGTCGCCAGGTTGACCAGGTTCATCGTGATCAGCGGCGTCCGCAGGATCGGCAGGTTCATCTTGGCCGCCACGGTGAGCATGGGCTGGGTCGGGTGGTAGTTGCGCGTGAGGACGATGCAGGGGACGCTCCTGACGGCCATCTCCCTGAAGATCCGGACCTGCTCGTTCTGCGAGCGGGTCTTCATGTAGGTCATCTCGGCGGCGCCGATGACCTGTATCCTCTTGTTGGCAAAATACTTGAAGAATCCCGTGAGCGCGAGGGCCGGCCGGTTTATGCTGCCCTCGCGGATCAGCCGGTGCAGCCCCGCCTCCCCGGCGACGACCTCCAGCTTGAGCTTCTCCCGGTAGGTGTCGAAGAAGTGGGCGACAGTGATGCCGTGGATGGCCTTCTGCATGGCGCCAGTCCAGCACACCCAAGCGGGGGAACGCACGGAAAAACTGGGGCGGAGCGGGGCCGGGCCCCGGCCCGCCCTAGAGGTTGAAGTCCGCCCCCAGGTAGAACCTGCGGGCGTTCTCGTCGTTGATGAGGAACTCGCCCGTGCCCTCGGTGAGGACGCGCCCCGCCCGGATCAGGTAGGCGCGGTCGACGATCCGGAGTATCTCGCGCACGTTGTGGTCGGTGACGACGATGCCGATCCCCCGGCTCCTGAGCTGGAGGATGATCTTCTGGACCTCCGCCACCGAGATGGGGTCGATCGCGGCGAAGGGCTCGTCCATGAGGAGGAAGTGGGGCCGGGTCACGAGGGCGCGCGCGATCTCGAGGCGGCGGCGCTCGCCGCCGGAGAGGGTGTAGGCCTTCTGCCTGGCGACCTGAGCCAGGCCGAGCTCCTCAAGGTGCTCGTGGAGCCGCGCCTTCCTCTCGCCGTGCGGGACGTGCACGGCCTCTATGATCGCCATGATGTTCTCCTCGACCGTCAGCTTGCGGAAGACGGACGCCTCCTGCGGGAGATATCCAATCCCCAGCCGGGCCCTCTGGTGCATCCTTAGCCGCGTGATGTCCTGGCCGTTGAGGATGATCCGGCCGCCCGTCACCGGGACGAGGCCGACGATCATGTAGAAGGTCGTCGTCTTGCCGGCGCCGTTCGGGCCGAGGAGGCCGACCACCTCGCCGCCGCCGATCCGCAGGTCGACCCCGTCGACGACCGCGCGACTCCCGTAGGTCTTCGCGAGGCCCTCGGTGACGATCGACGGGGTTCCCATCTTCAGTTTGCGGGCCCGCCCTGGGGGGGCTCCGCCGGCTTGTCCGCCGGGAACCCGAGGTCCTTGATCGCAGGGAGCAGGATGTGGCTGCGCTCCGCCGGCGTCCCCTCGATGACGGCGCGGCGCTGCCCCCGGTAGAGCACCATCCTCGGGCCGCTCGCCTGGTAGTGCTCGCTCTCGATCCGGACGACCGGGCCCTCGGTCAGCACGATGCGGTCCTCGCCGGGGAACACCTCGGCGCGGCCGCAGGTCGCCACCCGGTCCTCCTGCACGATCCGGACATGGCCGGTCGCCAGGAGGTACTTG
>DATNLY010000162.1:0-3317 GCA_035602635.1 Opitutaceae bacterium
GGACCGAGGCCGCGAACGCTGCCGTCGCCGCCGTCCGCACCTGGGAGGACCCGACGGCCTCCCTGGGCCTGTGGGCTCCCACCTCGCGCGGAATGCCCGCATCGCAGGAGGGCAACCTCGTCTACGGGGTGGAGCAGAAGCTCCCGCTCTACGGGCGACCCGACCTCGCGCGCAAGATCGCCGCGGCGGGCGCCTCCCGGAGCCAGCTCGCGGCCGAGTACGAGACGCAGAAGCTGCGGCTCGATCTCCAGGTCTCCCTGGACGGCCTTGCCATCACCGGCCGCGAGGCGGAGATTGCCGGGGAGGACCTGGCATGGCTCGACGCCACGCTTGCGGCGGTCGACCACCGCTACCGTGTCGGCCAGGCGAGCCAGGTAGACTGGCTGCGAATCCAGACCGCCCGCGTCATCGCCGGCAACGACCTCAAGACCAGGGAGAACGAGCGCGATCACAGCGCCCTGGCGCTCAACCGGCTTCTCAACCGGGATCTCCACGCCTCCTGGCCAGGCGTGGCCCTGCCGCCGATCGGGCCCCCGGTCTACTACACGTCCCGGCTTGTCGACGCCGCCCTGGCGGCCGAGCCCCAGCTCAGGGTAATGCGCCAGGAGAGCGCCTCGGCGCAGGCCGCGGCCGAATTGACCCGCAGCATGCGCCTGCCCGACGTGAGCGTGGGAATCGAGGCGCGCCAGTACAGCGGCGACTGGGGGTTCCGGGAGGGCACGGCCACGGTCAGCTTCAGCGTCCCGTGGCTCAACCGGGACAGGTACGATGATGACTGGCGCCGCGACCGTCAGCTGAAGCGGGCAAGCGACCTCGCGGCGACGGATTACGCCCTCTCGGTCCGCGAGGAGCTGCACCACGCCGTCCTGGACCTCGACGCCGCGCGCCGCCAGGCGCTGCTCTATCGGGACCAGATCATCCCGCTCGCGAGGCAGACCATCGCGAGCGCCCAGGCCGAATGGGAGCACAGCCTGGGGACGTTCCAGGACATCCTGGACACGCACCGCGTCCTCCTGGCCGACGAGCTCACCCTGGACCAGGCCCTGGTCAACCAGGACACCCTTAAGGCGCAAATCTCCTTCCTCACCAATAGCCGCGACCTGGGCGCCCTCGCCGGCCCCGCGGGCGAACCCCATTCCGGCCCCGACGCGCCGGACGCCGACAACTCCAAATGAAGACCCTCCTTTCAGCCCTCCTGCTCTCATGCCTCGCCGGGTTCGCCGTGCCCGGTTGCGCCAGGCCCGGCGCGTCGGCCGCCGCGGCGGCGGCCGACGTAGCCTATTACACGTGCACGATGCACCCCTCGGTCCGCTCCCAGGATCCCAATGGCAAGTGCCCCATCTGCGGGATGGACCTCGTGCCGGTGAAGAACCCGGCCGCCCAGGCGGGGACGGCCGACGGCGCGAAGGCCGCCGCCGACCAGCCAAGCGAGTTCACGATCCCCCTGGACAGGCAGCAGCTGATCGGCGTCACGTACGCCCCTGTGGAGAAGAGGCCCCTGAGGCGCACGATTCGCGCCGTGGGCCTCGTGGCCGCGACGACGGCCAACCGCTGGGACTACGTCGCCCGCGTGGACGGCTACGTGCGCAACCTAAGGGTCTCCGCCCCCGGCGACCGGGTCGAGAGG
Source organism: Opitutaceae bacterium (assembly GCA_035602635.1). Classification (GTDB taxonomy): domain Bacteria; phylum Verrucomicrobiota; class Verrucomicrobiia; order Opitutales; family Opitutaceae; genus Palsa-1447. Next base: position 1,628 of record DATNLY010000162.1, read on the forward strand.
GGCCAGGTCCTCATGGACCTCTACAGCCCGGACCTGGTCGCGACGGAGAACGAGTACATCGACCTCCTTCACATGCGCGACATTGGCCGCAGCGACCGGAACGCCGCGTCCGTGGAGAATTCCGGGCGCCTGCTCGCCGGGGCCAGGGCCCGCCTCCAGCAGTGGAACATCCCGGACGAGCAGATCGACGCGCTGGAAAAGGCCGGCGAAGCCGGGCAGTACCTCCCCCTCACGTCGACGGCCAGCGGCGTCGTGGAGAAGGTCTATGTCAACCAGGGCCAGCGCGTCGCGATGGGCGACCGCCTTGTCGGGATCGTCGATCTCTCGAGCGTCTGGGTCTGGGCGGAGTTCTATGAGGACGAGCTTCCCCTCCTCAGGCCGGGCCTCGCCGTCACGATCACGAGCTCCGCCGTCCCGGGCCTGTCGATCCAGGGAAGGGTCGCGGTCCTGGATCCCTTCCTCAACGACCTCAAGCGAACCGGCCGGGTGCGCATCGACGTGAAAAACGCCGACTCCAGGCTGCGGCCCGACGCCTATGTCGACGTGGCGCTGGCGATCGACGAGGGCGAGGGGCTCACGGTTCCCGTCGACTCGGTCCTGCCGACCGGCGAGCACAACATCGTCTTTGTCGACAAGGGAGGCGGGCGGCTCGAGCCCAGGTTCGTCCAGCTCGGGGGCAAGTTCGGGGAACTGTACCGGGTGACCGGCGGCCTTAGCGAGGGGGAGCGGGTGGTGAGCAGCGGCAATTTCCTTGTCGATGCCGAATCCAAGGTGCAGGGCGCGCTGAAATCGTGGTGACAACGCCCCCCTCCATGCCTCCCCCGTCCCCGGCGCCGATGACATTCATCGAGCGGATCATCGACGCGAGCTCGCGCAACCCGTTCCTCATCATTGTCCTCACGATCCTGTCGGCGGCCGGGGGCTGCTGGGCGCTCGCGCACACCCCGCTCGACGCCATTCCCGACCTCAGCGACACCCAGGTCATCATCTACACCGACTGGAAGGGGCGCTCGCCCGACCTGGTCGAGGACCAGATCACGTACCCCATCTCCAGCCGCTTCATCGCGGCCCCGAAGGTCAAGTTCGTGCGCGGCGAGTCCATGTTCGGGGAGTCCTTCGTCTATGTCATCTTTGAGGACGGCACCGACATCTATTGGGCGCGGTCCCGCGTCATCGAGTACCTGGACTCGGTCCGCGGCTCCCTGCCCGAGGGCGCCAATCCGGTCATCGGGCCCGACGCCACCGGAGTGGGCTGGGTGTTCGAATACGCCCTCGTCGACGAGACGGGCCAGCACAGCCTCGCGGACCTGCGCTCGCTGCAGGACTGGCACCTGCGGTACGCCCTGGAGTCGGTCAAGGGAGTGGCCGAGGTGGCGCCGGTCGGCGGCTTCGTGAAGCAGTACCAGGTGGACCTGGACCCGAATAAGCTCGCGGCCTACGGCATACCCCTCTCCGAGGTCGTCGCCAGGATCCGGTCATCCAACAGCGACGTCGGCGGAAAGGTGTTTGAGGTCTCCTCCACGGAGTACTACGTCCGCGGCCGGGGCTACATCAGGAGCCTGGCCGACATCGAGGACATCCCGCTCATGGTGGACCACGGCACGCCGGTCTACGTGAAAAACGTGGGCTCGGTACACCTCGGCCCGGACCTGCGCCGCGGAGTGGCGGAGCTCGACGGCAAGGGGGAGAC
>DATNLY010000181.1:0-3442 GCA_035602635.1 Opitutaceae bacterium
CCCGGCGACGCACGGCTGGGAGCGCAGCTCCTGGAACACCGGCGCCGTCAGGCGCCACGAGAGCCCCGCGCTCGCCTCGGCGACAGGGGCGACCCCGCCCTCGAGGAGGATCGCAAACTCGAGCCTCGTGTCCCCCGGCTCGCGCACGACCGTCTCCCTGAGGCCGCGCAGGAACGCCTCGGTCCCGGGGTGGTCCGGCCTGAGGAGCCACGTCACCTTGCGGACGACCCGGGCGACGGCGGCGTCGAGCGCGTAGCACTCCCTCACGTTGAGGCGGGGCCCGTCGGCCCCGCGTATGAGGTTGCCCTGGACGAGCACCGGGGCGTTTTCCGAGAGGGCCTGGCCGAAGGCGGCGTAGGCGTCCGCGAACATGTTGAGGGCGATCGTCGAGCCCCGGGTGGCCAGCGTGAACGCGACCCAGGGCCGGTTGTCCTTCTTCGCGTACTTCTTGACGAGGTTCCCGGCAATGCCGCACAGCCGGAACTCCCCCCGGTCGGGCAGGCTGGACAGCCCGTCGGCGGGCGCCGTGTCGATCGCCTCCCACAGGCCGGAGTAGCTGTTCATCGGGTGCCCCGAGACATAGAACCCCAGGAGCTCCTTCTCGAACGTGAGCCGCTCGTGCGCGCTGAAGTCCGGCGCGGATCCCGGGTCCCCGTGGGCGGCCCCGTTCCTCCTCGCCGGCCCGGCGAGCATCGTGAGGAACGTGTCCTGCCCGGCCGCCTTGTCGCGGGCCTTCGCGGTGCCCGCGGCCATGGCCGCGTCAATCCCGTCGAAGATCCTCCTCCGGCTCGCCCTGCTGAAGTCGAAGGCGCCCGTCTTGACGAGGTGCTCCATGACCCGCTTGTTGACCGCGCGCCCGTCGACCCGCATCGCAAAGTCCTCGAAGTCCGCGAAAAGCCCGTTGGCCTCGCGCTCGGCGATGATCCGCTGCGCCGCCAGCTCGCCCACGCCCTTCACCCCCGCGAGCCCAAACCGGATCTTCCCGCCGACCGGCGTGAACATCTCCCGCGACTCGTTCACGTCGGGCCCGAGGACGCCGAGGCCCATCGCCTCGCACTCCGCGACGAAGTGCGCGACCTTGTCGGCGTTGCCGAGCTCGGAGCTGAGCATCGCGGCCATGAACTCCACCGGGTGGTTGGCCTTGAGGTAGGCTGTCTGGTAGCTCAGGAGCGCGTAGGCCGCCGAGTGGGACTTGTTGAAGCCGTAGCCCGCGAACTTGTTCAGGATGTCGAAGATCGCGTCCGAGGTCCTCTCGTCGAGGCCGTGGAGGCGCATCGCGCCGGCGACAAACTTCCCCCGCTCCTCGGCCATCGCCACCGGGTCCTTCTTTCCCATGGCCCTGCGGAGCATGTCGGCGCCCCCGAGCGTGTAGCCCGCGATGACCTTAGCGGCCTCCATGACCTGCTCCTGGTAGACCATGACGCCGTAGGTCTCGCGGCAGATCTCCTCAAGGAGCCTGTGGGGGAACCGCACGGTTGAGGGGTCCTTCTTGCCCCTCACGTAGTCGGGGATCCACTCCATGGGCCCCGGGCGGAAGAGCGCGATGAGGGCGATGATCTCGTCGATCGACGACACCTGGAGCTGCCGGCAGAGGTTCTGCATCCCGCCCGACTCAAGCTGGAAGACCCCGGTCGTCCGGCCCGAGTTCAGGAGCGCGAAGGTCCTCGCGTCGTCGGTCGGCACCTTCTCGATGTCGAAGGCGGGGTCGACCGTGCGGCGGATGTTGTCCACGGCGTCGGCGATCACGGTCAAGGTCTTGAGCCCCAGGAAGTCCATCTTGAGCAGCCCCAGCTTGCCGACGGCGTTCATGTCGTACTGCACCGTGACGTCGCCCTCCTGGAGGGTCAGGGGCACGAACTCCTCGAGCGGCCGGTCGGTGATGATGATCCCCGCGGCGTGCTTGCCGGTGTTCCTGACCATCCCCTCGAGGACCTTCGCCTGCTCGAAGATCCTTCCCGCCACCGGGTTCCTTGAGACCTCCTCGCGCAGCTCCGCGGACTTGGCCACCGCCTGCTCGAGCGTGATGTTGAGGTCGTCCGGGATCATCTTCGCAAGCCGGTCCGCCTCCGCATACGGCAGGTTGTGCACCCGCGAGACGTCCCGGATCACCATCTTCGCCCCCATCGTGCCGTAGGTGATGATGTTCGCGACGCACCCGTCGCCGTACTTGCGCCTCACGTAGTCGATCACCTCGCCCCTCCGGCGCATGCAGAAGTCGATGTCGAAGTCGGGCGGCGAGACACGCTCCGGGTTCAGGAAGCGCTCGAACAGCAGCTTGAAGCGGAGCGGGTCGAGGTTGGTGATCCCCAGGAGGTAGGCCACGAGGCAGCCGGCGCCCGAGCCGCGCCCCGGGCCGACGGGGATCCCCTGGGTCTTCGCCCAGTGGATGAAGTCCCAGACGACCAGGAAATAGTCGATGAAGCCCGTCGACTCGATGACGCCGAGCTCGAAGCCGAGCCTCTCGACGAGGACGCGGGCCTGCGCCGTGTCCGGCGCCTCCCCCGGCGCGTCAAAATCCACACCGTAGCGGGCCTTCAGCCCCTCGACGCAAAGCCGCCTCAGGAAGCCGATCCTGTCCAACCCGACCTCCTGGGGCAGCGGGAACTTCGGGTAGCGCTCGCTCCCCTTCGGGAACGGGATCGCGACTTCGCACATCTCCGCGACCGCCGCCGTGTTCGCGACGGCGCCGGGCACCTCCGCGAACACGCGCTCCATCTCGGCCTGCGACTTCAGGTAGAACTGCTGCCCCTCGAAGCGCATCCGCTTCTCGTCCTCGATCTTCGCGCCGGTCTGGATGCACAGCATCGCGTCGTGGGGCCCCGCGTCCGCCGCGTTGACATAGTGCACGTCGTTCGAGCAGACGACCTTCAGCCCGAACTCGCCGGCGAGCCTGAGGAGCCCCGGGATGATCTTCCTCTGCTCGGCGATCCCGTGGTCCTGGATCTCCACGAAGTAGTTCTCGCGCCCGAAGATGTCGACGAAGCGGGCCGTGGCCCGGCGCGCGTCCTCCCACCGGTCGTGGATCAGGTGCTGCGGCACCAGCGAGGCCAGGCAGCCCGTGAAGCCGATAAGGCCCCGGGCGTGCCGTGCGAGCGTGTCCAGGTCCGTGCGCGGCTTGTAATAGAACCCCTTCAGGTGGGCGTCGCTGACGAGCTTCAGGAGGTTCTGGTAGCCGCCGATGTCGCGCGCGAGGAGCCCGAGATGGAAGATGCTGCGGCCCTCGTCGCTGCGGCCCTGCTTGTCCAGCCGGGAGCCCTCCGACAGGTAGAGCTCGCAGCCGATGAGCGGCTTGATCCCCTTGCTCTTTGCCACCGTGTAGAAATCTATGGCGCCGAACAGGTTGCCGTGGTCCGTGAGCGCCAGGGCCGTCATCCCGAGCTGGCCCGCCCGGTCGGTGAGCCGGTCGATCCGGCAGGCGCCGTCCAGCAGGCTGTAGTCCGAG
>DATNLY010000190.1:0-3568 GCA_035602635.1 Opitutaceae bacterium
CTCCGTCCAGGACGCCATCGAGGCCCGGCTTGGCGCCGTCCTCGGCGTCCCGACCCGGATCCATGGCAGCGGCAGGACGGACTCCGGGGTCCACGCGACCGGTCAGGTGTTCCATTTTGACGCCGACTGGCCGCACGGGCCCGACAAGCTTGCCGCCGCCCTCAGGCACCGACTCTCAAGGGCGATCCAGATCGCATCCGTCCGGCGCGCAGCCCCGGACTTCCATGCGCGCTTTTCGGCAAAGGGAAAGGTGTATTCGTACCACATTCACCTGGGGGATGCAGACCCGTTCACCCGGCCCTATTGCTGGGCGATCCTGAAGCCCTTGGATATGGCCGCGGTGCGCGCGGCCGCGGCCGTCCTGGAGGGCCGGCACGATTTCAAGGCGTTTTCCGCCCTCAATGGCAATGAGCCTGGCGAGGCATCCGGCACGGTGCGAAGCCTTCGCCGCTTCCAGGTCAGCATCCGGGGGCGGAAGGTGCGCGTCACCGCCGAGGCGGACGGATTCCTCTACAAGATGGTCCGCAGCCTCGTTGGGGGAATCGTCGCGGCGGGCGAGGGGAAGCTGACGGCCGGGGAGATCCGCTCCATCCTGTCGTCTGGCGTGCGCACCGCGCCCATCCAGACCGCCCCTGCGCAAGGGCTCTTCCTGCAGAGGGTCCTCTACATATAGGACCCCGAATTCGGTTGCCTCCCCATCCGGGCCGAAGCACCGTTCCAATCCGCAAGATTCATGCATTTCGACAAACCGACCTACTCGGTTCGCAAGACGAAGAAGAAGGACATCCCCGAGGGCCTTTACACGAAGGACCCAGTGACCGGGGAGATCCTCTTCAACAAGGAGATCGAGGACAACCAGATGGTTGTCCCCAAGAGCGGGCATCATTTCCCGATAAGCGCGCGCCAGCGGATCGCCCGGCTCCTCGACGCCGACTCGTTCACGGAGCTGCACGCGGACGTCCGCTCCAGCGACCCCCTTGAGTTCGTCGATTCGCAGCCCTATCCCGAGCGCATCAAGCGCTACGAGAGGGAAAGCGGCCTGACCGAGGCCGTCGTCTGCGGAACCGGCGCGATCCACGGCATCCCGGTGGCGCTCGCGGTCATGGATTTCCGGTTCTGCGGGGGAGCGATGGGCGCGGCCGCGGGGGAGAAGATCACCCGGACGATAGAGGATGCCCTGGCCAAGAGGATCCCCTGCATCATCGTCAGCGCCTCCGGCGGCGCTAGGATGCAGGAGGGGATTTACTCGCTCATGCAGATGGCGAAGACAAGCGCGGCCCTGGGCCGGCTGGCGCAGGCCGGCCTGCCGTACATTTCCATCCTCACGCACCCCACCATGGGGGGCGTCACGGCGAGCTTCGCGACGCTCGGCGACGTGATCCTTGCGGAGCCGGGAGCGCTGATCGGTTTCGCCGGGGCGCGGGTCATCAAGGACACCACCAAGCAGACGCTGCCCGCGGGGTTCCAGACGTCCGAGTTCCTGCTGAAGCACGGCCTCGTCGACCAGATTGTGAGCCGGATCGACATGCGCGACCGCCTGCGGGACCTGCTTTCGGCACTTTTCCTGAAGAAGGAGCCGGTCGCCGCGGGCGCCTGAGGCCCCCTGGGAATGACGTCCGAGTTGCCGCTGGCCGGCTATCCGGCGATCCAAGACTACCTGTTCGGCCTGAAGACGGCCGGCGTCAAGTTTGGCGTCGACCGGATGCGCCTTCTCTCGGCCGCGATCGGCCATCCCGAGAAGGCGGTCCCGTGCATCCACGTCGCGGGCACCAACGGAAAGGGATCCGTGTCCGCGATGCTCGAGGCCATTTTGCGGGCGTCCGGCAGGCGGACGGGCCTCTACACCTCGCCCCACCTCGTCCGCCTGGGCGAGCGGGTCCAGGTGGACCGCAGGATCCTGTCCGAGGCCGAGATCACGGCATTCGTGGGGGAGCTGCAGCCCGCCGCCGACCGGCTCGCTGCCGACGGCGGCCCCGGCGACCGACCGACCTTCTTCGAGTTTATGACGGCGATGGCGTTCCTCCAGTTCGCCAGGAGGCGGTGTGACTTCAGCGTGATCGAGGTCGGCCTCGGGGGCCGGCTGGACGCCACCAACATTGTCGAGCCCGAGGTGTCGGTCGTCACTTCGATCGGAATGGACCACTGTGACCTGCTTGGAAACACGCTGGAGTCGATTGCCTCCGAGAAGGCGGGGATCATAAAGAGCGGGCGGCCGGTCGTCATCGGCCGGATGCCGCCGGAGGCCGAGGCGGCCGTGCGTCGCGTGGCTTCGGCGAAGGGATCGAGGGTCGTGTCGGTCAGGGAGGAGTTCGGCGAGGACGTCTCGGGGTATCCCAGGACGAATCTGGAGTGCGACTACCAGCGTTGGAACGCGGCCACGGCCACCCTTGCGGCGAGGCTTCTCCCGGCTCGATTCGGAATCTTCACGGAGTCGATCGAATCGGGCCTGCGCTCGGTCGACTGGCCGGGCCGCTGGCAGCGAACGAGCCTCGGGGGCCGGCTCACCATCCTTGACGCCTCGCACAACCCGGAGGGGGCAGCCGTGCTGGACGCCAACCTCGCCAGTCTGCGCCTGGAGACCGGGCGCGACCCGGTCGGCATCGTCGGGGCGCTTGGCGAGATGAGGGCCGGCCCGCTGCTCGAGGTCCTCTGCAGGCACTGCCGTGAGATCCACCTGGTCGTGCCCAGGCAGGCCCGCGCGTCGACCCATGCGGAGCTCGAGGCCCTCGTTCCCGGGACATTTCGGGGAACGACGGTCCGCTCGACCGTCGAGGGCCTATTCCCCTCGCCGGGAACCTGCACGGCCGGGAGAGGCGACGACGTCATTGTCATCACCGGATCGATCTACCTCCTGGGCGAGGTGCTCTCGCGCCTGGAGCCCCAGCGTGGCCCGGGCGAGGGGAGGCTCCAGGACTTCTGAGCACCTTCGGTTTCGCCGGGAGGGGAGAGGGAAAAACCTATGGAACCTCACATCTGGGGAGCATTCCCCTATACCGTGCGCCCGGCGGCAACGGGTCCTGCGGAGCTCAGGCACACTTCATGCCCGTGCACGAGACATGTTTCCACCGGTTCGTGAGCGTCCCTTCGAACCGATCTCATCGTCAGGATCGACCCGGTTCTGATGGCCTTCGCAATGGGTGCCTCGAGCTGCGGGTCGCGAACGCTGGTGCAGCTGTAGATGGCGACGGATGAGACGATCCTGGCGGAAAAGCGGTCCCCATTCCGAACAATCCTTGCCATGGCGCCGGAGCCCGCGGCCGGGCTCGTCGCCTGCGTGAGCGGCAGGACGAGCCGGCCCTTGTCCGGGAGCCTGTCGAGCCACAGAGGCCGGGGATGGGTGACCCCGGCGTTGATGAACATGGCGTCGCAGGTTCCGGGATCGAAGGCGCCGCCGTCACCGGAATGCACGCATACGTTTTCATAGGTCGACAGGTTCTCCTTTGCGCGGGCGGCCAGAATGGGGTCGACCTCGATCGCAATGACACTTCCGCGCGGCCCCACAACCTCGGCCATTATCGCCGAATAGTAGCCCAAACCGCAGCCGAGGTGGAACACCCGGTCGCCGGCC
>DATNLY010000253.1:0-7062 GCA_035602635.1 Opitutaceae bacterium
CGGCTTCAAGCTCGACGCCGAGCACCGCGGCTATGTCCGCGTGGACAACCATCTTTTCAAGCGGCTGTTCGGGGACTTCTCCCCGTCGCGCGGCGACCTGGTCTTCAGCGAGAGCGGCGAGCTCCTCGGCATCATGGTGAACAGCGACTACTGCGTCCTTCTCGGGGATTTCACGCCCGCGGCTACGATCGCCGCCGGCGGGAGCTCGCCGGACCAGCACACGGGGGCCCAGCTCGACCTGCTCTCCTCGCGCGTCCTTGGGATGCCTGCCGAGCTCCAGTGAGGATTGCAGGGTGCGCCGGCGGATTTGTGCGGAAGAGCCGCGCAGACCGGAGTCCTGCTGAAATCCCGGCTGGGGGAGGGCTCCGCCAGGGCCGCCGAGGGAAACTCGCTGCGGCGCCGGGTTGCGCGCCGGCGCCGGACTCACTGTAGTTGCCGGGGATCTTCAGCACGGATCCCAAAGCCAAGTGCCAAACCCGCCCAACATCCTCTGGATATTGACCACACAGTGGCGGGCGCAGGCGTGCGGGTATGCGGGCGATGCCAACGCCCGGACCCCGTGCATGGATTCGCTCGCGGCCCGGTGCGTGAATTTCACGCAGGCGGTCACTCCCCATCCCTTCGGGCCGTTCGCCCGCGCGGCGATACTGACCGGGGTGGCGTCGCCCGAGAACGGGATCCGCGACTATTTTGACCCGCTCCCGCCCGGGGCGCGCACCGTGGCGCACGCGATGGGCGAGCGGGGGTACTCGACCGCGTTCTTCGGCAAGTGGCACCTCCACAGGAGGGACGCCTCCGCGGGCCTGACGGGGGAGGACCACGCCCGGATCGTCGTTCCGGAGGATTCCCGGGGGGGCTTCGCGTTTTGGGAGGGATTCGAGAGCGGATTCCTCCTGAACGACCCCTGGATGCACGGCACGAGGCTTCCCTCCCCGGTCCGCTTCCACGGATACCAGAGCGATGTCGTCTGCGGGCGCGCCGCCGGGTACCTTCGGACGCTCGACGCTCCCTGGTTCGCCGTCGTGAGCCTTGAGGCGCCCCATCCCCCCTACGATGCGCCTGCCGCCGGAGCCCGCGCCCCGGATCCGGACGGGCTCAGGCTCCGCGGCAACGTGCCCGGGGCCGGGCCGCCCGCCGGGAGGGCCCGACGCGAGCTGTCGGGATACTACGCGCACATCGAGGCCACGGACCGCGCCATCGGATCGCTTGTGGGGGGCCTCGCACCGTCCACGCATGTCGTCGTGACCTCGGTCCACGGCGACATGCACGGTTCGCACGGCCTCTTCAGGAAGGGATGGCCCTTCGAGGAGAGCATCCGCGTCCCGCTTCTGGTGCAGGGCCCGGGCGCCCCGGTCCGCGACGAACGCCCCTTCTCGCTCATCGGGCTGAGGGAGATGGCGCTTGCCTGGGCGGACGGCGCCCCGGCGCCGAGCGCCGGCGGCGGGGCCTCCCGGATCTCGATGCCGTCCGTCGTCATGCTGCCGGACCAGTGCGACCGGAGGTGGAGCGGGGTGCGGACGGGCAAGCGCAAGCTGGTCCTGGACGACAAAGGCTTGCCGTGGCTCTTCTTTGACCTCGAGGCGGACCCCCTTGAAACCCGGAACCTCGCCGGCGATCCCTCGCGAGCCGCCGAGATCGCCTCGCTGAGCGCCCAGGTCAGCCGGTGACCGGCGGGGCGACCTTGTCCTTCGAGAACTGCCTCCGGATCGCCGCCACGATCTCGTGCATCTTCACCGGCTTCGAGATGTAGTCGTCCATGCCGGCGTCCAGGCATATCTCGCGGTCCCCCTGCATCGCGTTGGCGGTGAGCGCGATGATCTTTGGCTGGCGGTCCGCGGCCAGGGTCCTGCGAATCCGGCGGCTCGCCTCGAGCCCGTCCATCTCGGGCATCTGCAGGTCCATCAGGACCAGGTCATAGTCGCGGTTCTGGAAGGCATTGACGACCTCGAGCCCGTTGCCGACCGCGTCCGCGTTGTAGCCCATGCGCTCGAGAAACCTCAGGGCCACCTTCTGGTTCACCGCGTTGTCCTCGGCCAGGAGGATCTTGAGCGGGATCTCCTCGGCGATCGGCCGGTCCTCGACGCTCGCCTGCGCCACGGCCCCCAGTCCGCCCCTGTTTCCCAGGATCGAGAGGGCCTGGAGGAACGGCACCGTCTTGATCGGCTTGGAGAGGGCCGCAAACGGAAGCCCGTCCGGCGGGGCGGCGGGGGGCGTCTGCCCGAGGCGGAAGAGGACGAGCCTCGGGCACTTGATGGCCGACGCGATGTCGAGGGCCCGCTGGCTCTCGAAGTCGGGAAGGTCGAGGATGACGAGGGAAGGGGGGCTTGGAAGCGTGGGCAGGGCCTCCACGGCCGCATCCGGATCGTTCGCGAACACGCAGGTGGCCCCCAGCGAATCGAACAGGGTCCTCAGGCGGGCCCGCGTGATGGGATTGTCCTCGATGCAGACGATCAGCGTGCCGTTCAGGTCCATCCCTGCGAAAGGCGCCGCCGTCGCCTCCGGCGGGCGCTGCGCCGCATCCGTCATGAAAGCGACCGTGAACATCGAGCCCTTCCCGGGGGTGCTCTCGACGCGGATCTCGCCGTTCATCAGCTGGCAAAGGCGCTGGCAGATCGCCAGTCCCAGGCCGGTTCCCCCGTACTTGCGGGTCGTCGAGGAGTCCACCTGGCTGAACGCCTTGAAGAGGCGGTCGATCCTGTCCTGGGCAATCCCTATTCCCGAGTCCTGGACGGCTATCTCGAGCCGCATCCGGCCCGCCGCCATCGCGCGCACCGTCGCGTCCAGGGGAATCCTGCGGACCTGGATGGAGATGGTGCCCGTCGGGGTGAACTTGATCGCGTTGTTGACGAGGTTGACGATGATCTGCCTGAGGCGGGTCACGTCCCCGACGATCCATTGCGGGACGTCGGGCTCGACATTGTAGCCGATCTCGAGGCGCTTGGCGGCCGCCTGGGGCGCGAAGAGGTCGAGCGCCTCCTCGATGCAGAGCGCCAGCTCAAACGGCGCCCTCTCCAGCTCCATCTTGCCGGACTCGATCTTGGAGAAGTCCAGGATGTCGTTGATGATCGTCAGGAGCGCCTCCCCGGAGGTGCGGATCGTGTTGACGAAATCCCGCTGCTCGGGCGTCAGCTTGGTGTCCATCAGGATGCTCGTCATGCCGATCACGCCGTTCATCGGCGTGCGGATCTCATGCGACATCGACGCGAGGAACTCGCTCTTTGCGCGCGACGCGAAGTCCGCCTCCGCCTTGGCGCGGCGCAGCTGGCTCTCGGTCTCCACCCGCGACGTTATGTCGTTCTCGATGGCGATGAAATTCTCCACCTGGCCCGCCGCGTTGCGGACGACCTGGACCTCCAGGTGCAGGTGGTATTTCCTGCCCGACTTCGAGTAGTGAACTATCTCGGTGTTCGCCCCGTTGCCCCTTGCGATCTCATTGCGGATCAGGTCGGCCTGCGCTGCGTCGGTGTCGGGCCCGCTCAGAAGCAGCCCCGGGTCCTTTCCCACGACCTCGGCGAGCGTGTACTCCATCACCCTGCAGAACGCGCTGTTGACCCACTCGATCTTGCCGTCCGCCGACCCGATGATGACAAGGTTGTCGGTCTTTGAGGCGACGAGCGAGAGCTTGCGCGCCTCCGCCTGGCTCTCGCGGAGCGCCTGCTCGGACTCGCGCCGGATCGTGATGTCCTGGACCGTGCCTATGATCCTGGTGGGGCGGCCGTTGGGCCCCGCGAGGACGGATTTTGAGCGGACATACACCCAGCGCCAGTCGCCCGATCGCGCGCGCACCCGGTACTCCGGGTCGATGAACGACGCGATTCCGTTGAGCTGGGACTCGGTGCGCTTGCGGTAGAGGGGCAGGTCGTCCGGATGGATGAGCGACTGCCACGCCTCCAGGGTGGAGGGCATCCGGCCGTGGTCGTACCCGAGGAGCCCCCAGAGGCCCGGGCTGTAGTAGACATGCCCCTTGGGGACGTTCCACTCCAATATGCCGATCTGCGTGGAATCCAGGGCGAGCCTGAGGCGCTCGTCCGAGACCTTGAGGCGCGCCTCGATCCTTCGGCGCTCCTCGTTCTCCGCGACCAGCCGCTTGTTGGAGAGCTCGGAGAGGTACTGCCCGGAGCTCGCGCGGCGCCAGAGGTGCAGCGTGAAGCCCAGAAGGAGCGTGATCACGATGCCGCCCCCGAGGGCCATCTCGGGCAGGTATCGCCGGTCGCGGGAGAGCGCGGCCGCCGTGGGCGTCAGGCTCAGCCTCACGCGCTCGTCAAAGATCGTGTAGCCCTTCTCCGACTGGAGGGCTGGGCTGCTCTTCACCTCGCCGATTGTCGAACTGTACACCTGGTCGCGGTCGACGGTCACGACGACCGAGTAGTCGGCGACAAGCTGCTGCTCCTTCACGATCGACGAGAAGAACCTCGCGTAGATGAACTCCGAGGCCACGTACCGGGTCGGGGCGCCGCTCCTGGAGATGGGGGCGTAGATCACGAAGCCCTGGTTCGAACTCCCGCCGATTGACGTCGAGGCGCAGATCTCCGGCGCGTCCTTCACGCGCGCGATCTCGATCACATCCCTGCGCCTGGGATCCGCGCCGTGGTCGAACCCGATGGCCCCCGCGGCCTCCGACGCCGGATAGATCCAGCGGGTCTTCAGGTCCGAGTCTATGAACGCGATCGAGACGCATCCAAAGCCCTTTGACTCGTCGAATCGCCGGGCGGCGTCGGTCTCCCAGACGGCCATGTTCTTGTCGGGACTGTCAGTCTCGTCGCGGGCGAGCCGGTCCACCGCATTGGCCTGCTGGTCGATTTCCGATTTGATCCTCGTCGCAAACTGGTCCCTTGCGGTTGCCGACTTCGCGCTGAGGAAGATCATTTCGCGCTCCTGCAGCCCGATCCAGAAAATCAGCGTCAGCGTGAGGCATCCGATGACCGCGGGCATGGGCAGCCAGGCGGGCGGGCCGCCTTCGCTGCGCTGGCTTTCGCGCCAGGCGAGCGTGAGAAGCGCCAGGCCCGCGACCATGAGGGCGATCCCCGTGACGGCGGACACTGCGGTGCTCGTCCCCCAGTTGTAGACGGCCGGAAGCTCGAAGATGTACCCCAGGAGGGTCGAGAAACCCACGGAGGAGAGGATCGACCCGGACACGGCCTCCGCGAACAGGCGCCCCCGCGCGAGCTTCTGCGACAACCGCCAGGCAAGGGTGGCGCTGGCCAGGGCTATGCAGGCCGCCGCCATGACCGCGCCGCGCCCTGGCTGGACCGTGTCGATGAGCATCCAGTCCCGCGCGAGGAACTCGTCTATCCTAAAGTCGATCCCGAACAGGCCCTCGGCGGCCGTCATCGCCCCCAGTGCAACCGGAAGCAACGCGGCCAGCGCGGCGTTTCGGATGCCGAATTCGCGGCCGGTCAGGGCGAGGCCGATCGCGAGGAAGCAAAGCGCCTCGTTGACCTTGATCGGCGCCTGGTGGTCGAAAGGCTCCACGAGGAAATCGACGTGCAGGAACCAGCCTGCGAGGGAGCAGGCGCCTATCACCACGAGGATAGCGGCTAACGCGAGCGACGCCCGCTCGGTCCAGGACCGGCGGGGCAGTGTGATGACGTGGTCCATTGGCCCGGAACCCACAATGCGTTCCAACCAACCCGGCGCAACGTGTTTTGTGTCCCGGGATTTACGTCTTTATACGCATCCCGTCGTCGGGTCAGGGAGGGGGACTTGCCAGCGGGGACGGCACGGCGCGCATTTCCGGCTCCCCGGACCTGGCTTCGCCCGTCCGCGCGGGGCCCACGGGCGCGTAAAACGGGCGCACGCTCCATGAGGGCTTCTCGATGGTGCCGGTAAGCTTGACCGTGAGCACAGCGAAGAGAGGCGCCGAGATCGCATGGAGGATCTGCAGCAGCGACTTGCTCTCCTCGAAAGGATACACCCTGGCGGAGAAATCAAGGAGCCGCTCGTCGATTGAGTACGTGCCTTTAGCCTCGATCGCCGAGTTTGCGCCGATGACGGACAGGTCCGGGAAGTTGATCGCCGAGTTTGCGATTGTGAACTCGGCCCGGGCCTGGGTGAACCGCAGCTCCGTGACGGTCAGGATCCTGGAAAGGCCGCCGAGCAGTGAAAGCGCCCCGAGCTCCGCGCCCTGGATCTGCACGTTTCCGTCGCCGGTGAAGGTCCGCAGGTCCCCCGGTCGGCCCTCGGCGGAAACGTTCAGGTCGAGGAGGACCTCGGACTTTTCCCTCGCGAAGGTGTCGAGCGCGATCGATGTCCTCGCCTTTCCCGAGACGACATAGCCCTCGGCCGCGCCGGCGGCCAGGCCGAGGCTCGCGTGATTCAGGGACGCCTTGAACCTCAGGCGCCGGTCGGCCTCGTTGCCGCCCGTCAACGAGGCCTTCCCCGTTGCGATCCCCCCGGCGAAGCCCGCCTCGACGTCGCTGACATCCACGGCGTCGTCATTCAGGTCGAACTTGAACAGCGCCCGGGTGAATGCGACGCCATGCACGCGCATGCCCGAGTCCGATCGGACCTCCGTGTGGACCGTCTTGTGCCGGTCGCCGGATCTCCCAGGGCCGTCAAAGTGCCCGCGAAGGACTATCGAGGGCGGACGATCGAAGGAGAACGCCGCGATGGCGGCCGCGGCGCCGGCGGGCACCATCGTGGCGACCGATGCGGGGTCAAGCTTCGAGTCCAGCTCGACGTCGAGTCCGCTCCATGCGCCCGTCCCGGGCTCGAACGAGGCCCTGAAGGAGCCCTGCGCATTCTCGGCGCCCCTCGAGGCCTCGACCTCGAAGCCCTCGCACACCGATTTGTCCACGTAGATGAGGGTGCGGACGCGGTCGAACGGGGCGCCAAGCACGATTGGGCCCTGGGAGTCTGCATAGCCGAACACTGAAAAGCCCCTGCCGTGCTGGTAGAATCCCTGCACGTCGACGTTCGCGTCGGGAGGCCTCGAGGGGAAACCGAAGCGCCTGAATGTCCCGTCCCACCAGCCCCCCTTGAACCAAGGCGAAATGTCGAGCGGGCGCAGCCTTCCCTCCAGCAGGTAGCGGTACCCCAGGCTCCGAAGATTGACCTCGTACG
>DATNLY010000261.1:0-2843 GCA_035602635.1 Opitutaceae bacterium
GGCGCCGCGAGCCGGGCTCGACGGGCTCGCCGCGGGCGCACGACACCTCGACCGAGACGCCGCCCCGCTCGGTGAACTTGAGCGCGTTGCTGATCAGGTTCGTCAGGATCTGGCGGATCCTCGTCTGGTCGCTGTTGACGATCTCGGGCACGCCCGGGTCGACCTTCAGGTCCATGGCGAGAGCAAGGGACCTGGCCTTGGGCGAGAAGAACGCCGAGAGCTCGTCGACGGTCGACCGGAGCGAGAAGGGCGCGTGCTCGATGCCGATCTTGCCAGAGTCGATCCTGGAGAGGTCAAGGATGTCGGCTATGATCTTTTCCAGGGCTAGCCCGCTCGAGGTGATCATCTCCACCTGCTCGCGCTGGTCGAGGTTGAGCGTCGTCGAGGAGAGCATCTTTGAGAAGCCGACGATCGCGTTGATCGGCGTCCTCAGCTCATGGCTGACGATCGCCAGGAACTCGGACTTGGCGCGGTCTGCCGTCTCGGCGGCCTCCTTTGCGCGCAGGAGCGCGGCCTCGGCGTCCTTGCGCTCAGTGATGTCGTGGCCCACGGCCTGGTACTCCATCGTGGTGCGCTCGTCGTCCTTGATGGCACGCTGGGTCCAGCGGATCCACAGGCGCCTGCCGTCGTCAAACGTCATCTCGGACTCGAAGGAGTACGGCTCGTCGGCGATGGCGGCGCCGGGGGCAAAGTACGGGAAATCGACGCCCACGAGCTCGTTTCTCTTGCGGTTCACGGCGCGGGCGTAGGCGCCGTTCACGAACGTGATCTTGCCGTCGCTCTTGTAGCGGCATATGAGGTCGGGCTGGTCCTCGACGATCCCCTTGTAGCTGGCCTCCACCTGCTGGAGCGAGCGGGCCATCCGCTCGATCTTGCGCGCAAGGCCGATGATCTCGTCCGAGTCGGACTCCTCGCCCACGGGCTCCGACAACTCGGGCTGGATTGCGATCGTGGTCTCGTGCAGCGACTTCAGGGACTTCGCCATCGTCTGATCCCAGATGTAGTTCGCCAGCATGAGCAGCATGCAGCCGGTGATCGCGAGGCCGATGATGTAGAGGTTGGAGCCAAGATGCTCCCTCACCTGCTCGTCGGTGATTATGGCCACCCACGCCACGGAAAGCGCAAATCCGAGCACCAGGGCGAAAAGGGTTTTTCGTTTCATCGAGTTGGCGACTGACAGGGTTATTTTGTGGGCAGAAGGCATTAGAGTCGAGAACGGAAGGGCTCCTCTGGCGCGCCCTAGGGGGCGAAGAAGGGGTTGTGGCGCTTCTCCTGCGCGACCGTCGTCAGCGGGCCATGGCCGCAGGCGAGCACCGTGTTGCGCGGCAGGGTGAGGATCTTCTCCACGTCGTTCCTGTGCTGGTCCGCGAAATGCGTGGCGCTGCCGCCGATCGAGCTCGCGAAGAGGGAGTCTCCCACGATGGCCAGGGGGTAGCTCAGGCCGGTCACGTAGAACGAGGTCTGCCCAGGGGAATGGCCCCAGGTCGAGAGCGTCTTTATCGCGATCCCGCCGATGTGGAAATGGGCGTTCTCCTTGAAGACCCTGGCGCCCGGCAGGCCGGGAGCCTCCCGCTCGCTCGCCCACACCTCGGCGCCGGTCTCGCGGACAATCCCCGCGACGTCCGCGACATGGTCCTCGTGCGCGTGGGTGATGAAGAGCATCTGCAGGCGCAGGCGCTCCGAGCGGATCAGGCCGAGCATGTCCGAGCCGTCTGGCCCTGTGTCAAACGCCGCGGCGACGCGGGCCCTGGCGTCCCACACGAGGTAGCTGTTGACGGTGATGTCCCCGTAGGGGGCGTTGAAGATCGCGAAGCCGTGGGGGAACACCGGGGCCTCCGGGTACCAGCGCTTGTGGGCGAGCTCCTCGAGCGCGTTCGGGCCGAGGCGCAGGTGCCGGGCCACGCGCCGGATGACGGCGTCCAGCAGCTGGCCGGACTTGACGGCCTCCAGGTCGTCGGCCGTGACCTCCGCGAGCGCGCAGAGCTCCTTGTCGGAGATCCCGAGGCCCCGCTGTGCCTTCGCGATGACGTCGGTGAAGTTGTCCTCGATGGGAATGCGCGGCATGGGGGAGTCCTATCACCGCGCGTGCCGCTGCGCGAGCATTAGGGCGGCCCGCGCGGCGCGCATCCCGGGGGCGAGGCCCGCCCGGGGCGCAACCGGATTCCCCGCCATGGGGGCCGCGATGCGGCTCATCTCGCATACGCCCTCTTAAGGGCGCCGGCGACATTGGGCGGCACGAAGCGCTCGACCTGGCCGCCGTACCTTGCCACCTGCTTGACGAGGGAGGAGCTCGTGTAGCTGTACTGCTCGTTCGGCATGACGAAGATCGTCTCGATGGCCGGCTGCAGGTGGCGGTTCATCAGGGCCATGTTGAACTCGAACTCGAAGTCCGAGAGGGCACGCAGGCCGCGGATGATCGCGTCGGCCTTCTGCTCAAGGGCGAAGTCAACGAGCAGGCCCCCGAACCTCGCCACCGTCACGTTCGGGAGCGACGCGACGTTGGGGATGATCAGCGCGCAGCGCTCATCCGCGGAGAACAGGGGCTCCTTCCCGGGATTGTCCGCGACAGCGACCGTGACGCGGTCGAAGAGCCGCGAGGCGCGCTCCAGCACGTCCAGGTGCCCGCAAGTGATTGGGTCGAAGGTTCCTGGATAGACGCAGTGCCTCATGGTGATTCGCCGGTATGGGAAGGGGTAAGCCGTCGGCTGGCGAGCGTGTTTCCTCTCCGATGTTGCGTTCGCCCGACCCAGGGTTGTCCTTAGGGGCCAGGGATGAACCTGCCCAACACCATCACGCTCTCGCGAATCCCGCTGATGTTCGTGATCGTCTGGCTCATGTACGCC
>DATNLY010000265.1:0-7695 GCA_035602635.1 Opitutaceae bacterium
TGCAGGATCCCGTCCCGGGAGCCGGCCGTGACCGCCGTCTCCCGCCGGGAGCAGCCGGCCGCAGCGAGCGCCCATGCGAGTATTATAAGTACGCGTCGCCGCATGGGCCACGAGCTTGCCCGCGGCGGCCTTCCACCCGCAACGGCAATGTGATGCGGCAAGTACCCACGGCGCGGGGCACAAGCCTCTTGCAAATCCTGCCGCCCTCATACGATCTTCGGCGCCTAGGCCGGCCGCGGCCGTCCCGGAACCGGCATGCCTCTCATGGAAAAAATCCCGCACGGTGCGCCGGACGCGAGCCCCGGAACCCCACATCGCCCCCGACTCGAGTGGATCCTCAGCATTGGCTGCGCCCTTCTCCTGCTTGCCTGGATGGCGGCTGCCGGGGAGCGGCTCGCAGCCCGGCTCTCGCCGACCATGGACGAGCCGACCCATGTCAGCGCGGGGCTGAGCGGATGGAACGGCGGCGACTACAGGCAATCCACCGGGAACCTCTTCTTCACGCAGAAATGGGCGGCGTGGCCGCTCTTCCGGCATGGGCTCAGGCCTCCGGACCCGCGGGTGCAGGCCGAGCTGAACTTTGATCCGGTCCTGGTCGGGGAGGCGCTGGTCTTCTCGGTCCCCGATCCGCGGGAAATCCTCGCGCCGGCCCGCCGGATGACGCTCGCCCTGTGCCTCCTGACCGGGGTCCTGTCTGGGGCTGGGCCGCTTGGCTCGGCGGGCCGCGGGCGGGCGCCGCGGCGGCGCTCCTCTACGCGACGAGCCCGGTTGTCCTGGCCAACGGGGTCCTCGTGACCACCGACACGGGCGCGGCGTTCTGGTACCTCGCGGCGCTCGCCTCCTATGCGTGGCTCCTGCGGAGCCCGCAGGCGCTCTCCGCAATCCTCGCCGGATTCTGCGCGGCCATGATGCTCCTCTCGAAGTTCTCGATCGTCGCATGGCTGTGCGGGGCCGCGCTGCTGCTGGCATGGCGCCTGTGGCGTGAACGGGGGGCATCGCGTGCCCCGCTCCTCGCGGGATGGCACGCCTGCGCCCTCGCGGCCGGCTGGGTGACCCTCTGGGCCTTCTTCGGCTTTGAATTCCGCCCCGGGGGCTTCACGTACATCGCGGCCGCCCCCGCCACCGCTCTGGACCACGTCGTCGCCGTGCTCGACCGCTGGCGCGCGCTGCCCGAGCCCTACCTGCGCGAGTTGCTCACCTTCCAGGGAATGATAAAGCCTCGGCCCGCGTACCTGCTCGGCGCCTTCCGGACGGGGGGGTTCTGGGAATACTTCCCCGTCGCGTTCCTTGCCAAGAGCACCGTGGCCATGCTGCTCGCCCTAGGGGCGTGGCTCTTCGTGCGCCGGTCGCCCGCGCTGGCCCACCGCTCGCTCGCCCCGGTCGCCGCCGGCGCGCTGGGCTACGCCGCCGTCGCCATGGCCACCCCGCTCAACATCGGCGTGCGCCACATCCTGCCGATATTCCTGCTGGCCGCCGTGGCCGGCGGGGTGGCCCTTGCCCGGGTCTCGCTGCGGGGCCGGCAGGCGCAGGTTGTTGCCGCGGCGATCGCGCTCCTGGCGGCGGCCGAGGGGTTCTCGGCGCGCCGGCAGCCGCTCTCCTGGTTCAATGCCATTGCCGGGGGTCCCATGTCCGGCTGGCGCGTCATGGTGGACTCCTCCCTTGAATGGGGCGGCGACCTTCCGGACCTGATCGCCTGGGAGGGGAACCTCCGGGCGACGGACCGGGACTCGCCCGTGTACGTCAGCCTCCTCGGGCCCGCGGGCCACGAGCACACCGGGCTCGCGGCTACCAACATGGGATGGGCGTTCGAGTTCGGCCCCGTGCGCCCGGGGTATTTCGTGTTTGGCGCGACGCGCCTGGTGGGGGGCCCCCAGGAGCACTACGGGGAATGGAACGACGCGCTCCGGGGCGAATGGAGGGCAAGGGGGGCGTCCGCGTGGCACGGGCCCCTGCCTCACGACGTCGCCCAGCTGGCCGTCGCGCGCCTTGCGGCCAGCTGCCGCGCCCTGCGGCCGTCCGAGAGGGTCGGGCCGGTCTATTTCGTCTACCACCTCGACGAGGCCGCCCTCGAGAAGGCGCTCGGCGGGGACGCCGACTAGCGCCGCCGTGGTGCCCGGGGCCGGATTCGAACCGACACTTCCTTGCGGAAATCGGATTTTAAGTCCGAAGCGTCTACCGTTCCGCCACCCGGGCGAGGGGCACCCGGGATTTCTGGGAACCGGGGCGCCAAAGGCGAGCCTTTGTCGCGTGTACTCAGCGGGCCGGCCCCGTCGCGCCGTAGGCCCGCTCAACACGCGCAACCCGCAGCGTGAATTCGGAGTACCACACCTTCCTTCCCGCATCCTGCGCCACCTGGTGCTCGGCGTTCGCCTTCCAGCTGGCGATCGCCTCCTCGCTCTCCCAGTAGGAGACCGTGATGCCGAGGCCGTCGGCCCCCCGTGCGCTCTCAATCCCAAGGTAGCCCGGCTGGAGCGCCGCAAGCTCCTCCATCCTCTGGGACACGGTCGCGTAGCCCCTCTCCCCTTCGGTCCGGTAGGACGTGAATATGACCGCAAAATAGGGGGGCTTGGGGGTCGTTGCTAGGGGCATCGCGGACCTGGGTTGTGGCGGAAACCAATTTAGTCTTTCCAATATCTGAGGGAAAGGACGAACATTTGGGCAACATGACACATTGCCTCAAGAGGACCCTCCCCGCGCTCGCGCTGGCGCTGGCCTTCGCCGCCACGGCATACCCGTGGTCGCGCGAGGGCCACGTGGCGCTCGCGATGGTCGCCTCGCAGAACATCTCGGCCGACGCCCGCGCCCACGTCGTCAAGATCCTCGGCGACGATAACCTCGCGGCGATCTCCGTGTGGATGGACGAGCTCCGCACCGCCGCCATCCATGCGGGCCCGCTCGCGTTTGACCCCGAGGCGCAGCAGTTCAACCGCGATTTCCCCGACAACGCCGACTGGCACTTCGTCGACCTTCCCCTCGGCACAAGGGCCTACGAGCCCGACGGGCCCTTCGCCAAGCCGGACGACGTCGTCCACGCGATCTCGCAGGCCGTCAGCGTCCTGGAGGGCGGCGGCGACTCAAGGATCACCAAGAAGATCGCGCTCCGCATGATCGTCCACTTCGTCGGGGACATCCACCAGCCCCTTCACGCCACAAGCGGCTACTACCTGGTCGCCGCGGACGGGACGGCCAAGCTCGTCACCGACCCGGAGTCGGCGAAGGGCCTTCCAGGCGACAAGGGGGGCAACGCGCTCTTCTTCGGGCCCGGGAAGTACGACGAGCTGCACAACGAGTGGGACTACACGCTCCCGACAAAGATCACGCACTCGGTCGTCACCGCGGACCTTGCGAAGGTCCTCCAGGCCAAGGTCGCCGCGGAGGGCGCCGGATGGAGTAGCCCTGGCGACTACCATCACTGGGCCGAGGGGTGGGCCACGCAGAGCCTCGAGGCCGCCCGGACAGCCTACAAGGGGATCGAGTTCGGCGTCGTCACCCCCGACCCCGCGGGCGGAATTAAGAAGATTGCCATCACGCTTCCATCAGATTACGACGACACATGCATCCCGTTGGCGGAACAACGACTTGCACAGGCCTCATACCATCTCGCCGAGATCCTGAACGCGATCCACTGGGCCGACTGAGGCCCGGTTCCACAATAGACTCGCCCAATCGGGGCGGCCTGGCAAAAATTTTCCAGCTATCCGTATCTGAAACCCTCCAGTTCATTATGAAGTCTCCCACACGATGGAATTTGGGCGCGGCCGCCGCACTTGCCCTCTCCTGCATCCCGTCCGCTCGCGCCAGCGAATCGGACATCAAGATCCCGGACCTGAACGCCGTGTCGTTCATGGGCGGGGCCCTGACGGGATCCACGGTCCTCATCGCGGGCCTCTTCGTATGCGTTGCGGGGATGGTCTTCGGGTGGATCCAGTACATCCAGACGCGCAACCTCCCCGTCCATTCGTCGATGTCGGCCGTGTCGAACGTGATATGGGAGACCTGCAAGACGTACCTGACGCAGCAGGGCAAGTTCCTCGTCGTGCTCTGGGTCCTGATCGCGGCGTGCATCTCGTATTATTTCGGCGCCCTCTCCGGCCAGTCCGCGGGGCACGTGGTCGTCATCCTGCTCGCCTCAGTCCTCGGCATCCTCGGCAGCTACGGCGTCGCCTGGTTCGGCATCCGGATCAACACGGTTGCGAACTCGCGCACGGCGTTCTCCGCGCTCAGGGGCAGGACGCTTGAGACCCTCCTGATCCCGCTCAAGTCCGGCATGAGCGTCGGCCTTTTCCTGGTCGCCATCGAGCTCTTCTTCATGATCTGCATCCTGAAGTTCATCCCCCCCGAGCTCGCGGGCCCGTGCTTCATCGGGTTCGCGATCGGCGAGTCGCTCGGGGCGTCGGCCCTGCGCATCTGCGGGGGCATCTTCACGAAGATCGCGGACATCGGGGCGGACCTGATGAAGATCGTGTTCAACATGCCCGAGGACGACCCGCGCAACCCCGGGGTCATCGCGGACTGCACCGGCGACAACGCCGGGGACTCGGTCGGGCCGACCGCCGACGGGTTCGAGACGTACGGCGTCACAGGGGTGGCGCTGATCGCGTTCCTCGCGCTCGCGCTCGTCTCCAACCCGTCGCTCTGCGGCACGCTGATCGTGTGGCTCTTCGCGATGCGCATCCTCATGCTCGTCACGTCGCTCTCCAGCTACTTCGTCAACGGATGTCTGTCCCACGCCCTCTACGGGGACAAGAGGGAATTCAACCTGGAGCACCCGCTCACGAGCCTTGTCTGGATCACGTCGCTCGTTTCGATCGCCATCACCTATGTGGCGACCTACCTGCTCCTCTCAAACCACCCCGACGCCACCCCGGGCCTCTGGTGGGTGCTCGCGACGATCATCTCCTTCGGCACGATCGCCGGGGCGCTTATCCCGGAGTTCACGAAGATCTTCACGTCGACCGAGAGCCGGCACGTGAAGGAGGTGGTGACCTCGTCGAAGCAGGGAGGGGCGTCGCTCAACATCCTCTCCGGGTTCGTGGCCGGCAACTTCTCCGCCTTCTGGACGGGCCTGGTGATCCTGACCCTCATGTTCGGGGCGTACCACTTCTCCGGCAACCCCGCCCTCCAGGCGATCATGCCGCCCGAGTTCCGCTTCGCCACGCCGATATTCGCCTTCGGCCTGGTCGCGTTCGGGTTCCTGGGGATGGGCCCGGTGACGATCGCCGTGGACAGCTTCGGCCCCGTGACCGACAACGCCCAGTCGGTGTACGAGCTCTCCCAGATCGAGTCGAAGCCGCAGGTGGCGGCCGAGATCGAGAGGGACTTCGGGTTCAAGCCCGACTTCGCCCACGCCAAGCACCAGCTTGAGAAGGGCGACGGCGCCGGAAACACCTTCAAGGCGACGGCCAAGCCCGTGCTCATCGGCACCGCGGTCGTCGGGGCGACCACGATGGTCTTCGGCATCATCATGCTCCTCAAGCGCATGAACCCCGACACCATTGACCGGCTCTCGCTCGTGCATCCCGAGGCGCTGATGGGCCTCCTCATGGGGGGCGCCGTCATCTACTGGTTCACCGGAGCGAGCACGCAGGCGGTCGTCACGGGCGCCTACCGGGCGGTCGTCTACATCAAGGACAACATGAAGCTCGACGCGTCGTCGGCCTCCGTCGCGGCCTCGAAGGAGGTCGTCCGGATCTGCACGCAGTACGCCCAGAAGGGCATGGTCAACATCTTCATCGTCGTCTTCTGCTTCGCCCTGTCGCTGGCGTTCTTCGATTCGTACTTCTTCATCGGCTACCTGATCGGGATCGCCTTCTTCGGGCTCTTCCAGGCGATCTTCATGGCGAACGCCGGCGGCGCGTGGGACAACGCGAAGAAGATCGTCGAGGTCGAGCTCAAGCAGAAGGGGACGCCGCTCCACGCCGCGACGGTCGTTGGCGACACGGTCGGCGATCCCTTCAAGGACACGTCGTCGGTCTCGCTCAACCCGGTCATCAAGTTCACGACCCTCTTCGGGCTCCTCGCGGTCGAGATCGCGGTGAAGATGGACCCGTCGCTCAGGATCGGGCTCGGCGCCGCCGTCTTCGTGGTCGCGCTCGTCTTCGTGTACCGCAGCTTCTACTCGATGCGGATCCCCACCGACTGAGGCTCCGCGGCCGGGGCCTCGGCGAGCGCGCATTCCACGCGCACCGGCTCGGTGACCACCCGGCCGAAGATGGTCGTCAGCCCTGCGCTCGCGGCGTCGCGCCCGCGCGCCGCCGCGACGATCAGCCCCGGGTCGATCTGGTCGGTCGGGTCGAACAGCCGCCAGCCGCCGCCGAGGTACGCCTCGAAGCAGGCGTGGAAGTTCATGGGCTCGAGCCCGACCGCGTACCCGCCGACGTAGCGGGCCGGTATCGAGAGGGCGCGGCAGAGCGCGATCGCCAGGTGGGTGTAGTCGCGGCAGACGCCCTTGCGCGTCTGCCAGACGTCCCAGGCGGACGTCTTGCCATCCGTCGACCCGGGCGTGTAGGCCACGTTCTCGTCCACCCAGCGGCAGATCAGCCTGACCTGCTCCGCCCGGTCCAGGGTCTTGCCGAAGAGCTCCCACGCGTGGGGGCCGAAGCGGTCGCTCTCGCAGTAGCGGCTGGGAAGCGTGTAGGTCAGGATGTTGAGCGGCAGCCTCCCCGGCTGGTCGGCGGGGGCGAACGGCGGCATCTGCGGCCGCTCGACGTCGACCACCGCGCAATAGCCGAGCTCGAAGGGGCCGGTCAGGGCCTCGGCGCGCAGGACGCGCTCGCCCTTTGAGGTGGTGGCGATCTCCATGGGCACCTGCGGGGCGCACACGATGGCCTCGGAGACGAGCTGCTGCTGGGGATCCGTGTTGATCAGGACGTTGAAGGTGAACGCGGCGCTCGGCGTCACCACCTGGTAGCGCAGCGTGCAGCCGAGCGAGATCCTCATGGCGGCGGAATCTGGATGGGAGGGGACCGCTTCGCAACCCTCGGATTGAGGTTGCCCCAGGGGTTCGGATCCCCACATATGTGGCGTATGTGGCTTGGGGATAACATTATGGGCCTTGGCCGGGGGCCGGGGCCGCACCGGGTGCGCACCCTTTTTCTTCGGCCCCGCGGCGATCGCTCCGGCCTTCCACGATGAGCGGGCCCGGCGCCGGAGAGAACCGGCTCAAGCTGGAGATGTTCGCGCTGTCCTTCACGGCGCTGTTCCTCGAGATGATGGTGATCCGCTGGGTGCCCTCGGTGGTGCACCTGGTCGCGTACTACGCGAACCTCATGCTGCTCAGCTCGTTCCTCGGACTCGGCGCCGGGGCCATCTGCGGGGGCCGCAGGTGGAGCCTGTTCGGCTGGTTCCCCGTGTTTCTCGCCCTGGACATCGGGATGCTTCTGCTCGACCGCAACGCGGTGGTGGGGTCCTCCCTGAGCGAGGCCCGGTTCTTCGCCCTCCCGCCGTCCACGACAAACGGGATGGTCATGGTGGGGATCTTCGGGGTGAACGCCCTCATGTTCGCCCCGCTGGGCCAGAGGATGGGCGCCCTCTTCAACACGCTGCCGCGCCTGAGCGCCTACGCCTGGGACCTGGCCGGCAGCCTCTCGGGCACCCTCTGCTTCGGGTTCTTCTCGCTGAAGCTCTTCTCGCCCGTGCTCGGCATCGGCGGCGTCATGCTCGTGTACCTGGCGATCTCCGGCCTGCGCCGATGGT
>DATNLY010000277.1:0-4463 GCA_035602635.1 Opitutaceae bacterium
CCCTTCCCGCCTGCGCGCAGAGATAGGCGACCAGGTCCGTGATCTCGGCCGGGGAGAGGCGCTTCTCGAGGTCGTCCGGCATCAGCGACCGGTTATCGACGCTTACCGAGGCCAGCCTGCGCTTGTCGAGGAGGTGCAGCCCGCCCGAAGCGTCGACCATCTGGAGGGAGTAGGCGTCCTCGTTGCGCCGCACGCCCCGGATTTCCGCGCCGTCCGCGGTCCGGGCCACGACCGTGACAGGCGGGCGGCCGCGGCCCTCTCCTCCCGGGCCGCCGGTGCCGGCAACAGCCTGCGGGGGACTGTTCGGGAACAGGATCTCCTGCCTCAGCGCCTCCGCGCCGAGCCGCCCCGCATTGGAAAGGTCGGGTCCCGTGACGCCCCCGCGCTCGTTGACCTCATGGCAGGAGTAGCAGCCGGCCCGCCCGTAGAAGAGCGCCTCTCCCGAAGCGACGTCCCCGGGCACGGGCGCCGAGGCGGCCCCTGCCGAGGGCGAGGGGCCCTGAAGGCTGCGGATGTAGGCCACAAGTTCCCAGGCCTGGCGGTCGCTCAGGAAGGAGAAGGAGGGCATCAGGGTCCCCGGCACTCCGCCCCGGATGACGCGGAGGATGTCGGCATCCCCGTCGCCATGCTTCAGGCCGGCCCTGTTCAGCGTCGCGCCGCCCCGGTCGCGGTCACCCTGGCCGTCGGCGCCGTGGCAGATCTGGCAGGTCGTGCTGAACAGCTTCCTCCCGTCCGCGGCCGCCGTGGCGCCCGCGGCCAGCGGGTTGGTCAACGTGTCGGTCGCCGGGGCCTGCTGGGCCCGCAGCAATCCCGCAGCCGTCGCTGCCAGGAACTGCATCAAAAACTTGGCTTTCTTGTCCATTGCCGGGCGGTCTTACCCGCCATTTGGGTCCTGACGGGCTATCAGAGGAAGCCGAGCCGTCAACCAGACTTAGGATTCAATGGCCAGTCCAGCCCCCGAAAACGCGGGCCTTTCCCGTGCGCCGCCGGCGCCTAGCGCAGGCGCCGGAAAGAGGACTGGAGCAGCTCGAGGTCGGAGGCCGACTTCGTCTTCTCCCGGGCCTTGGCGACCAGGCCGGCCTCCAGCTTGTTCTTCGTGGGCCGGTTCGACTCGTAGAAGACGCCGAAGACGCCGGGCCAGGGAAGTGACGCGAGGCGGTACGCCGCCACCTCGTCGGAGGGGTCGTGGCGAAGCGCGTCCTCGGGCGTCCCGTCATTCTTCCTCTCCTCGATCACCTGGAAAGTCCCGCCCTTCCGTGGGACCGCCGCGTCGAAGGCGCCCTCGTAGAACTCCACGCACTCGGAGAGGATCTCCACCACGGAGAAGCCGTCGTGGCGCGCGGCGCGCTCCATCATCTCGATCATGTGGTTCACCTGGCTCGCGTGGCTGCGGGCGACGAAGCTGGCGCCGCTGTTGACGAGCGTGCGCATGGGGTTGATCGGCTGGTCGATGGCGCCGGTCGGGTCCGTCTTCGACTTGAAGCCGATGGGCGAGGTGGGGGAGGTCTGCTTCTTGGTCAGCCCGTAGACGAAGTTGTCCATGATGACGTAGGTCAGGCGGACGTTCTTGCGCCCGGTGTGGACAAGGTGGTTTCCCCCGATCGAGAACCCGTCGCCGTCGCCCCCGAACACGAACACATGGACATCCTCGCGGCCGAGGCTCACGCCCGCCGCGAAGGGGAGCGCGCGCCCGTGGATGTAGTGGACTCCGTGGGTGTTGACGAAGTACGGGAACCGCGACGAGCAGCCGATCCCCGCCATGGTGACGATGTTCTGGTGGGGATACTGGAGCTTCTCGAGCACCCGGTAGTAGGACGCCAGGACGGCGAAGTCCCCGCACCCCGGGCACCACGTCGGGTGGTCGGCCGTGAGTATCTTCTTGGTCAGCTTGGCCGGCTGGAGCGGGACGGGAATTTCGTTGGCGGCTGCGGTGGAGGGCATGGGGGTCGGATTCCGGTGGGGTTCAGGCGTGGGCGCCGTTTTGGACGCGGCTGCGCTCAACGCCCTTGATGATCTCGGCGATCCTGAAGGTGAGCCCGTCGGTCTTCGTTATGCTGCCTATGGAGGGCAGGGCGTAGCGGGCGCGGAGCATCATGGCCATCTGGCCGAAGCCGTAGAGGCCCTCGTCGTTCATCTCGACGACGAGCACCCTCCTGTAGCGGGCGAAGATCGCGTCCAGGCCCGGCGGCAGCGGGTGCACATGGCGCAGGTGGACCTGGCCGATGCGCTTGCCAGAGGCCCGCAGCTGGTTCACGGCCTCGCGTATGGGGCCCCAGGTAGAGCCCCAGCCGACGACGAGCGTCTCGCCGTCGGGGTCGCCGTAAACCTCGGGCACGGGAAGCGTCGAGGCGAGCGCCTTGATCTTGTCGCGCCGCTTGGCCGTCATCTTGGCGTGCAGGGCGGGATTGCCCGTCGGGTGCCCCAGGTTGTCGTGCTCGAGGCCGCTCACGGTAGGGTACTTTCCCGTCGCGATCGGAGCCCCGGGCGGGGCGTGCCTGGTGATGCGGTCAAGGGGGTAGGGCTCGAAATCCGCCCCGCGGGGCGAGACGTCGAGCCTCGGGGCCACCATGAGCCTGGGCAGGTCGGGCTCGTCGAACGCCTCGATCCGGGTCGCCAGGGCCTGGTCGGTGAGGATGATGACGGGGGTGCTGTACTCGACCGCGATCCGGCCCGCCTCGAGCGCGATGTAGAAGCAGTCCTCGACGTCCTTCGGCGCGAGGACGACCCTGGGAGTGTCGCCGTGGCTGCCGTAGATGGCCTGCATCAGGTCGCTCTGCTCGACATTCGTCGGCATGCCTGTGCTCGGGCCCCCGCGCTGGACGTTGATCACAAGGAGTGGCATCTCGGACATGACCGCCCAGCCGAGCGCCTCCATCTTGAGGGAGAGCCCGGGGCCGGAGCTGCCGGTGACCGCGAGGTGGCCCGCGTAGGCGAAGCCGAGCGCGTAGCCGATCGCGCCGAGTTCGTCCTCGGCCTGGACGAAGATGCCGCCGTACTTGGAGAGCTCGGTGCGGAGGGTCTCCATCACGGTGGACCACGGGGTGATGGGGTAGCCCGCGCCGTGCCTGACGCCCGCGGCAAGGAGCCCGTAGGTGAGGGCCGTGTTCCCGTCCACCGTCACCTGGGGGCGCCCGGACGTGTGGGCGGGGGGCTTCTCGAAATTGTAGAGGCAGTCGCGCAGGTTGTCCGCCGGGGTCGCGAATCCCGCGTCATAAGCCAGCAGGTCGTTGCGCGCGATGTCCTCGGACCTGCCGCCAAACCGCTCGTTGATGAGCGCCACGACCTTCGCGGAGTCTAGGTTGAAGATCCGCGTGATCAGCCCGAGGACGAAGAGGTTCTTGCCCTTCTCCTTTGACGAGCCGCCGACCGCCTCGACGGTCGCCCCGGTGATCGAGATGCCGAGCGACTTAAACCTGCGGTCCTCGGGATTCGGCGTGACGTGGTCGGAGTCGTAGATGAGGACCCCGCCCGGCCGAAGCGACTCGATGTGGCTGTCGTAGCTGTGCTGGTAGAAGGCCACGAGGAAATCGGCCTGGTCGCCCGAGGAGAGGATCTCCCCGGATCCCATGTGCACCTGGAAGATTGACGGACCCCCCGAAATCGTTGACGGGATGGTCATATACGTCATGACGTCCTGGTCGGACCGGCCGGCCAGCCGAGCGAGGAAGCTGCCTATCGTCTGGATCCCGTCCTGGGAGTTCCCGGCGAGGCGGATGACGGCGTCGTGGAGGGTGCGCCGGCCGTTCGAAGCGGCGGGGTCCGCACCCGGGGTTTGGGTGGTGGGCAGAACCATTTTGGGGTAATCTGAAGGTGCTGGGGTACCCTGCTTTGTCAATGGAATGGAGCTTTCCGGGAGGGAGCGCCCGGGTCGGGAGCCCCGTGCGGCGTAATGCCCCCGGGCGCGAGGCTTGACGGCTGCCGTTTGGCAGCCAATCATAAGCCATATGGCGAACACCGGACGGATGGATTATTCGGCCGACAATCCGGCCCTGGTCGCACGGGTCGAGGAGGGCGTCCCGGTCCTCGACGTCGTCGCGTTTGGCCGCGAGGTGGGGTTCACGGCCGAGGAGATGGCCAGGCTCATCCAGATCCCCTCGCGCACCTATGCGCGGCGCGTTGCCGGCAAGTCGCGACTGAAGCTCGACGAGGGCGAGCGCGCGGTGCGGATCATGCGCCTCTACGACCGTGCTCTGCAGGCGCTCGGCTCGAACGTGCGGGCTCGGCGCTGGCTCAACCGACCCCTTCGCGTCCTTGGGGGACGCACGCCGCTTGACTTCGCGAGGACCGAGCCCGGCGCGCGCGAGGTCGAGGCCGTCCTGGGAAGATTTGAAGAGGGCGTCTATTCGTGACGGACCCCGTCACGGTCTGGCGCATCAACGCCCGGCGCTTTGCCGGGGCCGCCCTGTCCGGAAATGGCGCATTCCGGTACGGCGGACGCTGGAACCTGCCGGGAACGCGGGTCG
>DATNLY010000280.1:0-3638 GCA_035602635.1 Opitutaceae bacterium
ACAGGGATCGCCCGCCGCTACGATTTGATGCCATGGCCGCCCCCAAACTGCGCTGCGGAGTCGCCGGAGTAGGCTCGCTGGGACAGCACCACGCCCGGATCTACGCCTCGCTGCCGGGGGCCGAGCTCGCGGGCATCTTCGACACCTCCGGCGCGCGCGCCGCGGAGATAAGCGCCAGGCTCGGCTGCAGGAGCTTCGGGTCCCTCGACGAGCTCGGGGCGGCGTGCGACGCGGTCTCGGTGGCGGTGCCGACGGACCTCCACGAGAGGGTCGCCCTCCCGCTCCTCGCCCGCGGCTGCCATCTCCTGATCGAGAAGCCCCTGTGCGCCTCGCTCGAGGAGGCCGAGCGCGTCGTGGCCGCCGCCCGGGCGGGCAACTGCCTCGTCCAGGTCGGCCACGTCGAGCACTTCAACCCGGTCATGGCGTTCCTCGAGAAGGAGGCCAGCAGGCCCAAGTACATCACGGCCGAGAGGCTCGCCCCGTACCAGGTCCGCGGGACCGAGGTCGGCGTGGTCCTGGACCTCATGATCCACGACATCGGCATCGTGCTCGCCCTCGTCAAGTCGCCGATCGCGCGGATCGACAGCGTCGGGATCAGCGTCCTCTCGAAGACCGAGGACATCGCCAACGCGCGCATCCTGTTCGAGAACGGGTGCGTCGCCAACCTGAGCGCAAGCCGGATGAGCCTCAAGAAGGCCAGGGAGATACGGATTTTCCAGGACAACGCGTACCTCTCGCTCGACTTCATGAACCAGTCGGGGCACCTCGTGAGGAAGAGCGACATCATCGCGTTCGGGCTCAAGATGAAGATCGGGCTGGTGAAGGCGGGCGACGCGAGCTCGGTCCCCGTGCACCAGATACCCATAGAGAAGGGGGAGCCGCTCGCGCTCGAGCTCGCGCACTTCGTCGAGAGCGTGGCCCGCTCCCGGCAGCCCAAGGTCGGGGCGGCGCTCGGCAAGAGCGCGCTCGAGGTCGCGATCGCGATCACCGAGCAGATCCGCGGGAAATGACGGGCGAGCCCTTTCCCCGCCTTCCGGCGCCGCTGGGCGGCCCGCCCGACCTTCTCGTGGTCGCCGGGGAGCACTCGGGCGACGAGCACGCGGCCCGGATGGTCTCCGGGCTGCGGGCGCGCCGGCCGGGGCTCAGGGTCGCGGCCCTGGGCGGCCCCCGGCTTGCCGCGGCCGGGGCGCAGCTCCTCCATGACCGGACGGCGATGTCGGTCGTCGGGATAGGGGAGGTCTTGGGGAACCTCGCGTACTTCCGGGCACTCATCGAGGAGACCGTGCGCTGGATCGGGCGCCACCGCCCCGGGGCGGTCTGCTTCGTCGACAACTCCGGCGTCAACCTGCGGCTCGCCGAGGCCCTCCGGCTCCGGGGGATCAGCGCGAAGGGCGGCGGGACGGTTCGGACGCTCTACTACATAAGCCCCCAGGTCTGGGCCTCGAGGCCGGGCCGCAGGTTCGACATGGCCCGCAACCTCGACGCCCTGGCGGTCATCTTCCCGTTCGAGACCGGGTGCTACGAGGGCACGGGCCTCCCCGTGGAATTCGTGGGCCACCCGTTCACGGCGCCGGACTACGCGGCCCCGGTGAGCCACGATCCCTCCGGCCCCATCCTCCTGCTGCCCGGAAGCCGGGTGAAGGCGGTGGCGCGCATCTTCCCGGCGATCCTCGCCGGCTACCTGCAGTTCGAGCGGGCGCATCCCGGCCGCGGCGCCGTCGTCCTTTATCCCAGCGGGGAGGTCCGCGCGCAGCTTGAGGCCGCGCCGGTCCCGGCGGGCGTGCGGCTCCAGCGGACCGGCACGCCCGTCGCCGCGGCCGCCACCCTGACCAGCAGCGGGACCATGTCCATGCACTGCGCGCTGGCCGGGATCCCCGGGGCGATCGCCTACCGGACCGACCCCTTCACCTACGCCATGGCCCGCTGGCTCGTCCGCGTCCCCCACCTGGGGATAGCCAACATTCTCCTGGGGGAGCCGATGTACCCGGAATACATCCAGGGGGCGGCGACGCCGGCCTCGCTGTCCGGGGAGCTCGCGGCGTGCATCGCCGATCCGCGGCGCCGGGAGCGGGCCGCCGCCCAGGCGAAGCTGCTGGGGGCGATGCTCGCGCCCCCCCGGGGCGACAACGAGGCCGACTGGCTCTCGCGCAACCTGCGCTAGAGCCCCGGTCAGGGCGCCGCCGCCTGGCCCGCACCCTGCCGCGGGGCTGCCCCGTCGGCGAGATCACCGCCCGAGAGGCGCCCCTGCACGCTCCTCCAGAGCCCGTCGGCCCGCTCCGAGAGGATGGCCCGGCACCGGGTGACATCGGCCTGCCGCGCGGAGCGGTTCTGCTCCGCGATCCGGGCCAGGTCGTCCAGGTTGTAGAGGAAGACGTTCTGCAGCCTGGCCGCGGACCCCTCGACGTCGCGGGGGAGGGCGAGGTCGATGAGCAGCAGCGGCCGCGCGGGCCTGGCACTCATCGCGGCGGAAATGGCGGACGCGGAGAGCACCGTGTCGGGGGCCGCGGTCGAGCACACGACAATATCGTAGTCCGCGAGGCGCGAGTGGCGCTCGTCGAAGTGCAGGACGCCCGCGCCGAGCCCAGAGGCGATCTCCTCGGCCCGCTCCCTGCGCCGCCCGGCCACCGCGAGGTCCCCGGCCCCGCGGCTGCGGAACGCGCGCGCCGTCGCCTCCCCGATCTCGCCCGTCCCGAGGACGAGCACCCGTGCGCCGTCGAGCCTGCCGAAGATGCTCGCCGCCAGGTCGACGGCGACGCTGGCGACGCTCACCTGCCCCGACGAGATGGCGGTGTGGGTGCGCACGTGCTTCGCGGCCTGGAACGCCTTCTGGAATACCCGGTTCAGGACCGCGCCCGTCGATCCGCCGGAATGCGCCGCCGCATACGCGTCCTTCACCTGGCCGAGGATCTCGTTCTCGCCCAGCATCTGGGAGTCGAGCCCGCTCGCGACCTCGAAGAGGTGGAGGGCGGCCTCGCGGCCCGACAGCCGGAACCGGATCCTCTCGAACTCGGCCGGCCTGAAGTTCTGCCGCGCGCAGTACGCGGCCTGCACCGAGTCGGCGGCGCTCCCGTCCGCGCCCACCCCGTAGAACTCGATCCGGTTGCAGGTGCTCAGGACCGCGAACTCCCGGAGGCCGGCCACCGCGGCGAGGTCCGCCCGGAGCGCCTCGTGCGAGGCGGGGGCGAGCCTCTCGCGGACCTCAACGGGCGCCTGGTTGTGGGTCACCCCGATGACGAAGAGGTGGGCCCCGCTCATCGTTCGAGGCGCACCGAGGCCTGCACGGCCCCGGGGTGGCGGCTCGTGTCGACGGCCTCCAGCGAGAGGAGCGCGGCCGCGAAAAGGGCGAGGCATGTCCACGCGAACCGCCTCGCCAGCAGGCGCCCCGTGACCCGCAGCCCGAACGCGGCGGCGGCGGCGGCCCAGACGGCGACCGTCGCCGCGAGCTTGGCATGGCCCACGGTCGCCGTGTCGCGCGACCAGTAAACCGAGCCGAACGCCAGGGCGAGCGTCAGGAGCGCGACCCCGGTGCCCAGGAGCCTCACTTCGATGTGGTCGAGGTCGATGATCGACGGCAGGAACGAGAACCAGCCGCCCAGCCGCTTCGACTTGAGCGAGAAGTGGCGCAGCAGGAACAGCCC
>DATNLY010000281.1:0-2432 GCA_035602635.1 Opitutaceae bacterium
CCGCCGGTCTCCGGCTGGCACAACAACTGGTTCCGGGACTGCATGGGGAGCCCCATCCGCTCCGAGATATGGGCGTGCGTCGCGCCGGGCACGCCGGAGGTCGCGGCGAGGTACGCATTCGAGGACGCGATCTGCGACCACGGCGGCGGCGAGTCGGTCTACGGCGAGGTGTTCAACGCCGTCGTCGAGTCGTGCGCCTTCGTCGACGGCGACAAGGTGAGGCTCGTGCGCGCGGGCCTGGGCGCCATCCCGGAGGGGAGCCGGACCCACGGCGCGATCGCCCGCGCCCTCGGGCTCTTCGAGGCTGGCGTGGACTGGGTGGAGGCGCGCAACCGGATAAAGCGGGAGTTCTTCCTGCCGCTGGCTCAGTACTCGCCGATCAACATGGGATTCCAGACGATAGGCCTCCTCTACGGCGCCGACTTTGCCGACTCGATCTGCAAGGCCGTCAACTGCGGGTGGGACACGGACTGCACCGGGGCCACCGTCGGGGCGATGCTGGGCATCATCTTGGGGGCGAAAAAATTGCCGCAGAAATGGGTGGCCCCGCTCCGCGACGAGATCAGCACGAACCTGCCGAACGGGGGGATCCGCCACCTGCGGGCGCCAACCGACGTTAACATTCTGACGGACCAGGTGTGCGAGATGGCGCCCAGGGTGCTGCGCTTCTGGGACTCGGACACGGTGATCGCGCCTGCGGCCGAGGGGGACGCGTGCGCGCCCGCCCCCGTGTTCAGCCTGCGGCCGTTCGAGCCCTACCACCCGGGGACGATCGCGTGGGACCTGCACACGCTCGAATGCGCGGTGCGCTACAGGGACCACGCCGCGATCTTTGGCGCGGTGCCGAGGGAGTTCGGTGTCTCGCTCCGGAACCCGCATGCCGAGCCGCTGGAGGGGGAGGTGAGGGTGGACCTGCCGCCCGGCTGGACGCTCTCGCCCGCCGGGCCCGTGCCTGTCCGGCTGGAGCCCCTCGCGACGGCGTCGCTCACCTATTCGGTCACCGCGCCTTCGCGGGCAATTGCGGACACCAACCGCGGGACGATCGAGGTCCTGGTCCCCGGGAGGCCCGCGCTTCCCAGCCTGCCGATCGTCTTCATCGGGGGGTACCGCTGGATCTCCTCGCCGGTGCACGGCGGCACGCTGGAAACAACGTCGGACTTTGACGAGCGGTCGGTCATTGCGTCCCCCCCGGAGGGCTGGACGGGGCGCTGGATGGCCGGAAACGACCTGGAGCCGGAGGGCATCTTCAGGGGCCGGCGCGGCTTCGTGCACCTCGTGCATTTCATCGACTCGCCGAAGGAAACAGCGGTCATCATCGGAGTCTCGAACACCGGCCGGATGAAGCTCTGGGTGAACGGAATCTTCCAGCACGAGACTTCGCGCAAGACCGGGCTTCGCCCCAACCAGGGCAACGGGGGCGGCGACGGGGCCAACTACAAGGAGTGCCTGCTGCGCGAGGGCAGCAACCAGGTCCTCATCAAGCTGGAGCGGGGCGATTCGCCCCTTGAGGCGCACTTCACCCTGGGACTGCCCGACCGGAAATACTTCAAATGCCTCGGCCACTCGGTCCCTGGGCTGCTCCGATCCTGTTTGCCCTGGGATTAGGAGCCGGAGATCGTGCGCTGAACCCCCTGCGCCCCGGAAATGGTCGTTGACGCCCCCATCATTGCCAGGTTGTCCGCCTTCGGACTGGCGGTGGCCGCCTTGATGGCCGTCACCAACGTGGTGATGGAGGTCGCGCGCAAGAAGGCCACGACCGGCCGCGTCCTGGTTCCCGCCGCGTTCTGGTGCCACATCTTCGACACCCTGGTCTTTGTCCTTGCCTGGGGCTACTACCGCATGCGGGGCTACGGATTCTACGTCCGGGGCGGCGGGGACCTGTTCGGGATCTCGGGCCTGCATGTCTCGCCGATGGCGATATTCGTCATCTATGAGATCATCGACTTCCTGATCCACGGCCTCGCCACCTGGCTTTTCTTCAAGGCCCTGCAGGAGGCGGCCATGTCGACCGCCGTGCCCTTCCTGTCCTTCACCTCGGTCCTCATCATCCCGACGGGCTTCCTGCTCCTGGGCGAGATGCCCGGGTGGACCAAGCTGCTCGGCGTCCTGCTGACGACGGTCGGATCGGTCATGATGCACTGGAGGCTCTTTGCGGTCAACTGGCTGGCGCCGGTGAAGGCGATCTACCGGGACAAGGGAAGCCGCTACATGCTCTACACCGCGGTGCTCCTCGCCGTGCTCAGTCCCCTTGACAAGAAGTTGTCCCTGATGGCCGACATCTACACCCAGTGCATCATCTTCGGCGTCGGGATGGTCATCTTCTTTTTCTTCATGGCCAAGGCCCGGAACGAGCCCCTCTTGCCCGTGCTGAAGGGCGGCATCAAGTGGATCGCGATCGCTGGGATCCTCGACGCGGCGACGATCCTCCTGCA
>DATNLY010000282.1:0-5900 GCA_035602635.1 Opitutaceae bacterium
CGATGAGCGCCACCCGCTGGCGGGCGGCCTGGGCCGCCCCCAGCAGCCGCGCGATCACCGTCTGGCCCCCGCCGCTCGGGACGGCCGAGACGAGCTCCGTCAGCCGCCCCGCGGGCAGGCCGCCGCCAAGCGCGTCATCTATCGCGCGGACCCCGGCGGGCGGGCCGCCGCACGGCCTGCGGGCCCTTTCCGGGAAGCGCGCGGCAAGGAGCGACCGCAGCGCGGAGACGGTTTGGGAGGGGCCGGGCACCTGCGCTCATTCAGTGACGGCTTGCCGCGACGCCCCGGCGGATAAGGCCCACCACGACTCCCTGCGATTCCAGCCGCCGCTCGGGGACGATGTCGCGGTAGCGCCTGTTCTCGGCGCGCAGCACGGCGCGGCCGCGCACGTGCACGAGCCTCTTGAGCGTCGTGGTGGTCTCGTCCACGAGCGCCGCGATGATGTCGCCCGCGCGCGGCTCCCGCCGCTCGAGCACCACGAGGTCGCCGTCCAGGATGTGGGCGCCGACCATCGAGTCGCCGCGGACGCGGAGCGCCCAGACCTGGTGCGGCCCCGGCCGGCGCACGCCGAAGACGGAGGGATTGATGGCGATGGTCTCGTCGGGCGTCTGCTCCTGCATCGCCGGCAGGCCCGCGGGGATCGTGCCGAAGACGGCCATCTCGAAGAGCTGGGCCTGGACGGCGGAGGCCTTCAGGCCCCAGGTGCGCCCCGCCAGCTGCTCGATCTGGCCCTTGTTCGCCAGTGCGCGCAGGTGCCCGATCACGGTCGTCTGGCTGGCGAGGCGGAACCTGCGCTGGATCTCGCGGGAGGACGGAGGCACGCCCTTCTCCCGCTGGAACTGCCGGATGAAGTCGAGGATCTGCTCCTGGCGCTCGGTCATCATGACGTCGCCCCCTCGTCCGCGCAGACGGACAGCTCGTTGCCGCTCGGCTCGGTGAAGTGGAAGCGGCGGCCGCCGGGGTAGGAGAAGATTTCCTGGGTGACCTTTCCCCCGTGGTCTACGACGCGCTTGAGCGTCTCCTCCAGCCGCGGGTGCTGGATGACGACAAGCGCGCTGCCCGCGGCCAGCGATGCCCTCTTTTCGGACCGGAAGAAACCCCCGGCCATCCGCCCGTCGGTGAACGCGGTGTAGTCGGGGCCGTAGTCGGTGAACGTCCATCCGAAGACCTTCTCGAAGAAGGCCCTGGTTTTGCCGGGGTCAGAGGCGGGGAGCTCGACGTAGAAGATCTTGTTGGTCTGGTCCATGGCGGGTGAATGCTGGGTTGGCTGGGGCACCGTTCAATCGAATGGTGTTCAATTGAACGGTACCCGGGCGGAAGGCAAGCCTTCAAATTGGGAGGTGCCCTCAAATTGCGGGGCCGCCCCTGCCCCGGGTCCATCGCGGTTCGGTCCGCCAGATCAGGGCTTGAGCGCCTGCTCGACCTCGTGGCGCAGGGCGGCGAGCGAGACAAAGATGTCGCGCAGGAAGGCCAGCAGGGCGGCCACGAGGAGCGCGATTGCGCAGAGGAACAGGACGAGCATCACCCGGCCGAGATCGACGTGCGCCTCTGCGTCGAGAAATATGGCGATGGTCAGGGCCGCCGAGGCGAGCATGCTGGACACGGCGAAAGTCAGGGACAGCCGGACGATCTTCGCCCGCCTCCACGTCAGTTTGAGCTGCATCTCCAGTGGGCGGCGCTCCTCCCCCTGCGCCTTGCGGAGCATCGCCGCATACAC
The DNA here is from genome assembly GCA_035602635.1 of Opitutaceae bacterium. Classification (GTDB taxonomy): domain Bacteria; phylum Verrucomicrobiota; class Verrucomicrobiia; order Opitutales; family Opitutaceae; genus Palsa-1447. The sequence continues at coordinate 1,718 of DATNLY010000282.1, forward strand.
CCGGGTGCGGTCGACGATGCGGCCCATGCGGTTTGTCATCGTCAGCAGGAGCAGGCCGATGCCCGAGATCAGGATCACCGGCACGGTCGATGCCTGGATGGTCGGGAGCAGTGCGCGGCCGCCCTGCGTATCCGCCCCTGCGGGCGGGGTGGCCCAGGCGGCACGGAGCGGGGGGAGGCCCAGGGCAAGCAGCAGCGCGGCGGCCCCAATGATTCGGACGGTCGTTCTCATAGGGCGGCCAGGCGCCTCCCCTCCGGGCGCCGCGTTTGGCTCTTGGGGCGTGTCTCGCGCATGCCTCCATACTGGGCCGTTCCTCGCGGCCATACAAGGGAGAGTCGCCAAGTACCCACGAGATGCCGCGCAATCCCCAGCACGTTGCGTCCTTGGGGCCCGACATTCGGGCCTTCAGCAAAAGGCGACGGCTCGCGGGATCCAGCCAGTCGCAATTGACACCCTCGCCCCGACAACGGGTTCAGGGGCCTCGCCATGCCGGTGCCCGGGACGGGAAGGCTCCGGCCCCTTTGAAATGGACCCGTCAGTTGGTAGGCCCGACGACCACGACCATGAAGGAATCGGGCTTGGGCACCGGCCGGGTACCACCGCTTGCCGGCGGCATGAACTCGGCGGTCGGCAGGTAGAGCGTGTGCGTCAGGGGGTCGATGCCCATGGTGCGCGCCCCCACCGGGGTCTTTACGGTCTGGACGATCCCGAAATTCCCCGGCGAGGTCTCGCCCGCGACCGCAAGGGTGCCGTCGCGGCAGCTTGCGAAGGCGTACCCGTCGAACTGCGTGGCGTCGACGCCCGGGCCGATCGGCAGGCTGGCGAGGACCTTGCCGTCATCGGCGCCCATGACGATGAGCGTCTGCGGTTTCCTGCAGCCTATGAAGAGCCGGCGGTGAACGCGGTCCATCGACATCCCGACGGGGGACCCGCCCGGGGCCGTCGGCCAGTGGCTGACCACGGTCATCGTCTTCGTGTCGACGACGGCGACCTGGTCCTTGTCCTCGAGGTTCACGTACGCCCGTCCAAGCCCGTCCGCCACGAGGAACTCAGGCTTCCCCCCCAGGTCGACCGCGGGATCGGCTTGGCCGGTCGCCGGGTCCACGTCGGGCGAGATCGGGATGAGGACCCCGGCGTCCCCGCAGACAAGGAGGACCTTGTTGCTCGCGGGATCGAAGATGATGCCGTCGGCATCCGGCTGGACCTTGACCTTCCCAAGGACCGCATAGGTCTTCAGGTCGAAGATCACGACCGAGGCGTCCTTGCCGTCGGAGATGAAACCCCGACCGGAGTTGGGGGCGATGGCGACGCCGTGGTTGCGCTGCTGGCCCGGGATGTCGGCGACGGTGGCCCCGGTCTGCGCGTTCAGGACCAGCGTGTGCGTCGAGCGGGGGACGAAGAGGAGCTTGTGCTCGGGGTCGACCGTGAGGTAGTCCCAGGCGCCCTGGCCCCCGACATGGAGGGTCGCCGTGACGCCGTAGGTTGCGGCCGGGGCGGGCGGGGTGGCGAGCGCGAGGATGCCGAGCGGGAGGAATATCCGGAGTACTGGTTTCATGATCTTATTGGGGTTCGCCTGCATTCTTGGCGCGATTCGAATCCGTCGCAACCAGATACGGCCGGTCCTCCCGCCCGTAACCGGATCCTGACAGGCCGTCCCTGTGCCGCCTGGATCCCGGAGGGATCTCGGGGGTGCCAAGTCCCGCCGCCCTTGAATGGCTACGCGGGCGGTTCCGCGGCCACCGGCTCGTCGTACCTGTGGACCTCGACCGTGACGTGAAGAAGCTCCTCATGCTCGCTGAACAGCTTCCGGTAATGCTCCGGGGTCCTGGGCTGCCGGGCCACGATCGAGACCATGGCGTAGAACTGCCCCACGCCGACCTGCCAGATGTGGAGGTCCGCGATCGCGGCGTCCCCGTCCGTCTCCACCGCCTTCCGAATCTCATCCTCCAGGTCCGTCTGCGGCGTGCGGTCGAGAAGGATCACGCTCGTGTCCCTGAGGAGGCCCCACGACCACTGCGCCACCACCCCGGAACCCACGATCCCCATCACGGGATCCATCCACACCCAGCCGAGGTACTTGCCGGCGGCGAGCGCGCTGACCGCCATGACCGAGGTGGCGGCGTCGGCGAGGACATGGATGTACGCCGCCTTGAGGTTGAGGTCCTCGTGGTCCTTCCCGTGCCCGTGGTGCCCGTGGCCGTGCGCATGACCGTGGCCGTGATCGTGCTTGAGCATCAGTGCGCTGGCGACATTCACGCAGAGGCCCACGAGCCCGACGGCGATGGACACGTTGAAGTCGATATGGAGCGGGGTGAAGAACCGAAGCACCGACTCCGCAGCCATGAGCGCCGCGACGACGCCGAGGATGAGGGCGCTCGTGTAGCCGCCCAGCACGTCGAACTTCCCCGTGCCGAAGGAGAAGCTGGGGTTCCCCCTGTGGCGCCGGCCCATGGCGTACGCGACCGCGGTGATGAGGAAGGCGGCGACGTGGGTGCCCATGTGCCAGCCGTCCGCGAGGAGCGCCATGGAGTGGAACCTCCAGCCGGCGAGGATCTCGACCACCATCATGACCGCCGTCAGCGCGATCACCCGCCGGGTGCTCTTTTCCGCCGCGCTCCTGTCAGGCGCGTGGTCGTGGTTCTGCCGGTAGCGGTCTAGGTCCGTGGGACGCATGGATGCGGCGGCAGGAAACTCCCTTTCGATGCGCCTACGCAAGATCGAGCTCGGCCTGCGGCGGCGCCTCCGGCGGCGCGAGGCACCCGGGCCCCTGGTTGCGGCTGTTGCTCACGAACCGGCTCACGGGGCGCGACTCCATGAGGCCGGAGTCGATCGGGCGGACGAGCGCTGCAAGCTCCCCGGCGGCGAGAGGCTGGTCCCCTATCCAGCGCGGCATGGTCCCTGTCGTCAGGATCACGGGCATCCGGTTGTGCACGCGCGCGACGAGCTCGTTGGGCTCCGTCGTCAGGAGGCAGTACGTTTCCGGGATTTCGCCGAGCGCCGGATCCCAGATCCCGGCGAAGGCGAAGGGCTCGCCGCCGCGCAGCGTGAAGAGGTGCGGCAGCTTCACGCCGCCGCTTGCCATCCATTCGTAGAACCCGTTCGCCGGGACCAGGCAGCGCCTCGTGGCGACGCCCTTTCGGAACGCGCCCAGCGTGGCCGCGGTCTCGGACCTGGCGTTCGCCAGCAGCCGCGGACGGGCCTTCCCGCGCTCGCCCGGGGGGATGAGCCCCCACCTCATGGCCCTGACGCCCGGACGCCCGGCGCCGGCCGCGACGACGGGCATCGTGTCGGTGAGCGTCACGTTATACCGAGGGACCGCCCACTCCGGCGTCTCAAGCGGCACGCCGAGCGCCCTTGATATCGCATCAAGGGCCGCGTCGGTCTTGTGGAGCGTGTAGCGAACGCACACGGGCGTCAGCGCGAGTCGAACGCGCCCCGGAGGTCGGCCCCCAGCCGGTCGAAGAATTCCTGGCGTTTGCGGTAAAGCCCCCGGCGCCTCCGGTCGGGAACGCAGCGGGTCGACTCGTCCAGGGAGACGGACCTGGCGCATAGCCCGGCAAGCGCGGCGCCCGAGCCGCGGCCCGGCGAGTCGCACCAGGCGGCCTGGAGCGCGCCTCCGAGCGCGGCGCTCTCGTCCTCGGCCATGGCGACGACGGGGACACCGAACACGTCGGCCGCGACCTGGCGCCAGAGCGCCGAGCGCGCGCCGCCGCCGGTGAGCCTGATCTCCCTGGGCCTGATCCCGAGCGCGGAGAGCCTGCGGAGCCCGTAGTTCATGCCGAGCGTCGCGCCCTCGATCGCCGCGCGCCCCAGGTGCCCCTGCGCCAGCGTCGTCCGGTTGAGCCCGAAGTAGACACCCGTTCCCCTGGGGATGTTGGGCGTGCGCTCCCCGTCGAGGTAGGGCAGGAGCGTGAGCCCGTCCGCGCCTGCCGGGACCCCGGCGGCCGCCTTCTCCAGGTCGGCGACGCTCCAGCCGAACAGCGCGCGGACCTGCTCGGTGACCCCGGTGACATTCATGGTGCACAGGAGCGGCAGCCAGCCCCCCGTCGAGGAGCAGAACGCAGCTATCTCGCCAGACGGGTCGACGACGGGCTTTCGGGAGAACGCATAGATGGTCCCGCTCGTGCCGAGGCTCGCCGTGACGGCGCCGGGGGCCACGTTGCCGGTGCCGATCGCGCCCATC
>DATNLY010000288.1:0-12609 GCA_035602635.1 Opitutaceae bacterium
GACGACCGCCTACTTCACGTATGACAGGGCGGAGGCGATTCTCGGGACTTCGAACTTCGGGGGAATTAACATCAATCCCGCGGCCGTGAACATCAACGCGACCCCTGTTCTTCCCGTTCCCATTGTCAAGCAGCTGCAGCAGGCATTGTCCGCGCTGAGCACCCTCTACGAGGTCGGGATCAAGTCGAGCTTCCTCGACAACACCCTCTACGGCAGCGTTGTCGGGTTCCAGCAGACCAAGCTCGGGGTCCAGATCAATGGCGCAACGGGCCTCATCAAGGACGAGGGAATCGAGATCGAGGGTGTCTACCAGCCCTCGAAGCAATGGACCGTCAACGGCAACTTCACCTACCAGAATGCGACGGAATTTGGCAATGGCTACTTCCAGGAGACCGGCAACTACCTGGACAATTATAACACCAACTATGTCGTCGACGGCCAGCACGGCACGGGCCTAGGCGGCCCAAATTACACGTTTTATAATCCAAAGGGCAACCGGATGCGCGCGCCAGGAATCCCGCAGGTCCAGGCGAACTTCTTCTTGGTCTACACCGATCCGACGGGCTGGGGCGTGGGCATCGGGCCCCAGATTCAGGGCAGGCAGTATGCTAACGACCAGGAGACCCTTCGTATCCCGACAGAGACGGAATGGGACGGCTACCTGTTCTACGGGCAGAAGACGTGGAGCGTCCGGCTCAACATCAAGAACATCCTGAACAAGCGGCTGCTCGATCCGATCGACGTCAGCTTTGCAGGGAATGACACGATCTTCGTCCGGCCGCCGATCACCGCTTCAATCACATTACAGTACCACTTCTGATTGCGGATTGATGGAGTGATCACGGGGCAAGGGGCCCGGAATGGCTCTAGGCGCCCGACTGTCCGATCGGCGCGGGGGAGGCGGGGTGGGCACTGCGCAGTTGCGGGCGACGCCGCGTCACGCCAGCCTATCCCTCCCCATGACATCCCCGAGACTGGCCGCCGCTGCCGCCGTTGCCGTGATGCTGGCCTGCGCCTGCTCGAGGCAGCCGCCCGCCGGCGTTCCGACGGAGTCGGCGGCCCCAAGGTTGTTCAAGGTAACGTTGCAGCTCGACTGGGTCGCCGAGCCCGAGCACGGGGGATTCTTCCAGGCCCAGGCAAAGGGCTACTTCAGGGACGCGGGACTTGACGTGACGATCATCCAGGGCGGGCAGAACGCGTTCGTCATGCAGAAGCTTGCGACGGGCAAGGTGGACATCGGCCAGAACGACAGCACGAACACGCTGCTTGCGATCGCCCAGGGCCTGCCGGTCATCCAGATCGGCGCCGTCTTCCAGAACGACCCGTCCGTGCTGATGCTCCATGCCGACAACCCCGTGAGGCGGTTTGAGGACCTCGACGGGAAGACGATCATGGCCCGCCCCGAGTGGGCGTTCCTTCCGTACCTGAGGAACAAGTACCATATCAGCTTCAACATCATCCCGCAGGCCTTCTCGGTCGCGAACTTCGTCGCGGACCCGAACTTCATCCAGCAGGGCTACTACACGGCGGAGCCGTTCTACATCGTCAAGGGCGGCGCAAAGTACCCCAAGTTCCTCTATGTCTGGGACGCGGGATTCGACTCCTACACCGCCGTTGTCGCCAACCGGCCGTGGGCCGAGAAGAATCCCGACAAGGCCCGCGCCTTCATGGCCGCATACATCCGCGGATGGAAGGACTACATCGAGGGCGACCCCTCGCCGGCCAACGCGCTTATGAAGCAGCTCAATCCGAACGACTCGGACGAATTCCTCACCTTCTGCCGCGGGATGATCATCAGCGAGAAGCTCGTCGTCGGGCGGCATGCGACGGACGACTCCCTGGCAGGCCGGATCACGCGCGAGCGGTTCGCCCTGCAGATAAGTCAGCTTGAGGACCTCGGCATCCTTCCCAAGGGTCGGCTCACGGTGGACCAGGTGATGACCACCGCTTATTTACCATGAAGATAGCTCTAAGCATCCTTGCGGCGGCGGCCGCGATAGCCTTGTCGGGCTGCGGCCAGGTGGACCTGACTCCGGAGGGAGACCCAGGGCGGGTGCTCACCGGGACGGTGGACGTGGGCGCGGAGGTCCCGCTTCCCACCGGCGCGACTGTGACGGTGCGCGTCGTCGACACGTCGAACGCCGGCATGCCCCCCGTCGTGCTCGGCTTGCAGACGATCACGAACCCCGGCGTTGCGCCGATCAGATTCCGCGTGGAGTACAGGGCCGAGGACGAGGTCCTCCGGCGGGGGCTCAACGTGGATGCCAGGATCTCCTTCGGCGGTAGGGTGCAATACTTCAATTTGAACCGGTACGCCGTGACGCTCGGGAACGCGGCGGACGAGCACAGGATCGCGGTCGTGCCGGCCGGCCCGTGAAGATCTGGTGCAACGGCGACTTCGGGCCGGAGGCGATGAGCCTCCTCGCGGAGGGGACCCGGTCCCACAGGCTGGTGCTTTCCGACAGGCGGAGCCGGTCCGTCCTCACGCCGGGCCCGCGCGACAGCGCCGTCCTGGACGCGGACGTGGCCTATGGCCAGCCGAGCCCGGAGGACTGCATCGAGAGCGGTAGCCTGCGCTGGGTCGAGGCCTCGACCGCGGGCTACGCCCGGTACGACAACGAGGCGTTCCGCGAGGGGATGCGGTCCCGCGGGTGCATATTCACGAACGCCTCCCGGGCCTTCTCCGACCCGTGCGCCGAGCACGGGCTCGCCATGATGCTCGCGTTGTCGCGCCAGCTCCTGCCGTCCTACAGGGAGCAGCTCGGGGACCATGGCTGGCTCCACTCCTGGATGAGGGAGCAGTCGAGGCTCCTTGCCCGCCAGACGGTCGTCATGCTCGGCTTCGGCTCGATCGGAAGGCGGCTCGCCGAGCTGCTGGTCCCGTTCTCGATGCGGATCTATGCCGTGAGGAGGCAGATCCGGAGCGAATCCGGCGTCATCATAGTCCCGGAGGGGAGCCTGACGAAGGTCCTGGCCGAGGCGGACCATGTCGTCGACGTCCTTCCCGAGAACGATGCGACGCGCGGCTACGTCAACGCGCGCCGGATCGCCTGCTTCAAGGCGGGAGCGCGGTTCTACAACCTGGGCCGGGGGTCCACCGTGGACCAGGAGGCGCTGCTCCAGGGCCTCCAGTCGGGCAGGGTTGGAGCCGCATACCTGGACGTGACAACCCCCGAGCCCCTTCCGCCGGGCCATCCCCTCTGGACGGCGCCCAACTGCTACATAACCCCTCACTCCGCGGGCGGCCACAGGGACGAGGGGCTCAGCCTTGTGAGGCATTTCCTCGCGAACCTCGCCGCATTCGAGAAGGGCAATGCGATGACCGACCGGATATTGTGACTTTTGCGCGGCATGGGGATTCCGCCGGGCCATTGCCGTTGTATTTCAGGGGCATCCGTGGAATAAACCCGGGCGTAGTACCTCATATTCAGGACCGCGTAGGACGGCACGGTGCCGCCCCACAACGGTCTTTTCTAGGAAACCAAAATCGAAAGCCTCATGAACAAATCGACACGTCTCATCGTCACCGCCGCGGCAGTCGCCGGGCTCTATGCAGGATCCATGGCCACGCGCGCGTATGCCGATGGGGCAGCCGGCAGCGGCGACTCCTCATCCAAGGATGCGGGAAAGCACGACTGCAAGGGCCAGAACACCTGCAAGGGAACGGGCGGCTGCAAGGCGGGAGACAATGGCTGCAAGGGCCAGAACTCCTGCAAGGGCAAGGGCGGCTGCAACACGAACAAACCGGCCGACGAGGCCCCCAGCAAGAACGCGGTCGCCTGAGCGATCTTCCGTTACTCAACGCGGCCGGCTGAACACCGGCCGCGTTTTTTCTTCATGCCCGCCAACCGGTTCAACGGACAATCGGACTACGGCGTGGGCATTGGGCTGCGGGTCCCGCACTACGCCCACATCCTCTCCAAGAAGCCGGTCGTCGACTGGTTCGAGATCATCTCCGAGAACTTCATGGTCGACGGGGGCCGGCCCCTCGAACTCCTCGACAGGATCCTCGAGCAGTACCGCGTGGTGCAGCACGGGGTCTCGATGTACTTTGGCTCCGCCGACAAGCCGGACCGCGAGCACCTGAGGAGGCTCAAGACCCTCGTCAGGCGCACGAAGACACCGTGGCTCTCCGACCACCTCTGCTGGGGCAGCGTGGACGGGACCTACACGCACGACCTGCTGCCCATGCCGTACACGTTCGGGGCGGCCCGCCGCACGGCGGAGAAGATAAGGCAGATCCGCGACTACCTCGAGGTGCCGATCTGCGTCGAGAACGTGAGCAGCTACGCCGAGTTCCACGTGTCCGAGATGACCGAGTGGGAGTTCCTGTCCGAGGTTGTCGAGCTGGCGGACTGCGGGATCCTGCTCGACGTGAACAACATCTACGTCTCGTCCCAGAACCACGGCTTCAACCCCTACGACTACGTGGACAACGTCCCGCATCACCGGGTGGGGCAGATGCACGTGGCGGGGCACACCAAGTTCGAGAAGTACATCCTGGACACGCACGACCACCCGGTGCTGGACCCGGTGTGGAAGCTCTACGCGCACGCGACGCGCCTGTGCGGCGTCACCGCGACGCTCCTGGAGTGGGATGACAAGATCCCCTCCTTCGACGAGGTCCACAACGAGGCGCTCAAGGCCAACGAGTTCATCGACGGGGCGAAGAAGGCGGCGGTATGAAGCGGCCGCCGAAGCACGCGCCCTCGCGGATCAGGACGACCCGGGAGCTGCGGGAATTCCAGCGCATGATGGCGGCGGCCATCGTGAGGCCGCTCACCGCGGAGGACAACCTGCAGCCGAGGTGGATCGACGGCCGGCCGATGGAGAAGGTGGCGGCGGAATTCGTCAGCCCGAACGACAGGCTGACCTCGCTCGAGCGCCTCCAGCTCTACGGCAGGATGTACTGGTTCCGGCTGTTCGACGCGATCCGGGACGACTGCCCCGGGCTGATCGCGGCGCTCGGCGAGGGCGCCTTCGCGCGCCTCTCGCAGGCGTACCTGGCGCAGTGCCCCTCGCGGTCGTTCACGCTTCGCAACCTGTGCTCCCGCCTAGAGCGGTTCATCCTGGACAACCCGCGCCTCACGGCCCCGAGGACGGCGCTCGCCTCGGACATCGCCCGGTTCGAATGGGCGCAGACCGTCGCCTTCGACGGCGAGTCGCTGCCGGTCGTCGACGGGTCGAAGCTCGCGAGCACGCCCCCCTCCCGCCTGCGCCTCGGGCTCCAGCCGTATGTGACGCTCCTGGACCTCCGGTACCCCGTCGACAGCTTCGTGATCCGGGTCAAGCGCCGCGACACCCTGCGCTCGGAGGCGAGCAACACCCCCGATTCGGAGGCGGTGAGGCGCACCATCCGCCGCGCGGCCCCTCCGCGGCCCTCCCGCACCCTTGTCGCCGTCCACCGGCACCACAACCGCCTCTACTACAAGAGGCTCGATCCCGCGGCGTTTAGGATACTCAGGGCCCTGGGCGGCGGAAGCACGCTCTCCCGCGCCATCGCGGCCGCCGGCCCGGGAGTGGGGCCGGCGCGGGTGAGGAACTGGTTCAAGACCTGGATGGCGCTCGGATGGTTCTGCGCCCATGGGAATAAACGCCGCCGCGCGGTATCTCTATTGTAGAGCTGGCGCCCGTCCGGCAACATCCCCTCCAACCCCATGAATCTTGTTTCCAAAGCTAACGGACTCCTCGCAACCGTCGGCGGATTCCTTCGCTGCCCACTTCTCCTCGTGATCCGGCTCTACTGGGGCTGGCAGTTCTTCCTCACCGGCAGGGGAAAGCTCGAGCACCTGGAAAAGACGACGAACTTCTTCCGCAGCCTCGGGATTCCGGCGCCCCACCTGAACGCTATCATGGCGGCGTCCACGGAATGCTCCTGCGGGCTTCTCCTCCTCGCGGGCCTGTTTTCGCGATTCGCGTCCCTGGCCCTGATAGGGGTCATGTGCGTGGCCTACTGGACGGCCGACCACGAGGCGGTCACGGCGATCTTCAGCAACCCCGACAAGTTCACCGGCGCGGATCCGTTCCTCTTCCTCTACGCGGCGCTTCTGGTATTCTGCTTCGGGCCCGGCAAGATCGCGCTCGACACCCTGGTCTTCAGGGAAAAGAAGCCCTGAGCGGCGTCAGCGCCTGGGATTGCAGAGGTCCTCGTAGGCGTACGCCTGCGCCCCGACGATGAGGGGAAGCGTGACAAACAGCCCGACGCCGAGCGCCGCGAGGCCCAGGAGGGCGAAGGGGATCCCCAGGAGGATGAGCCCGAGGACGCGCCACCACTGCGACGTGATGGTGCGCCGGCTCGTCTCCATGGAGTCCCAGAACGAGAGGCGCTTGTCGGTCGCCAGGATGTACGCGAATGAATAGGCGACGATCAGGTAGATTCCGGGCAGCACGAGGCAGATGAGCCCCACCATCGTGAACGTCGTGACGAGGAGCCCCGTGGCCACGAGGGTCCCATATCCCCTTGTGAATCCGCCGAAGAGGTCGCCAAGCGTCGCCGCCTCGCCCCGGATCTTCAGGAGGAAAAAATAGTACCACCCTCCCACGAGGGCCCCGGCGAAAAGGGGGGTTATGATCGGCAGGTACGCCACCAGGCTCTGGACCCACATTACCCCGAGCAGGAGCGCCGACTCGATGACGCTCACGCCGACCAGCGGCCAGAAGTTCTCCTTCAGGAGGGCCCAGCTGCGCTCGTAGCAGCTGATGATGTCGAGCTTGGGGGCGCCTCCCGAGAACGGGAGCGCAGCTGCGGCGCCCTGTCCCGTGAGCTCGGGGAAATCCGCGATCGTCTGCCATTCCTCGGAGCCGGCGGCCCGTGCCTTCGTCTGGAGGTTAGCCCGGCCGCCGGCGACCCATGAGCGGACCTGTTCCACCGAGACCGGTCCGTACTCCCTGCCGTCGCCGCCGATGATCGTGTACATGGCCGATTCCACCAGCGCGGCCCGGGCGCGTCAACCGCGCCCGCGGCCTCACTGCTGGGGCGCAGCACCTGCGGCCCGAGCCACGGCCTGGCGCGCCAGGACGCAGTCGTAGCGCGCCTGCAAACGGCCCAGCTCGGCCGAGCGGAACGTGCTCTGCGCGTCCAGGAGCTCGAAATTCGTTATGACGCCGTTCGCATACCGGGTCTGCGCGAGGTCGAGCGCCTCCCTGGCCTGGGCCACGAGCGTGTCGGCGCTCCCGAGCCTGGACTTCGCCGCGCCGAGGTCGGAATAGGCGTTTGCCACGTCCGTGGTGACCGTCTCGGTCAGCTCGAGGCTGTGGGCCTGGGCCGAGCGCACGCCGGCGCCCGCCTCGATCCGGTCGCCCGCCAGGCGGTTGCCCGTGAAGATCGGCACCTGGAGGCTCAGGCCCGCGACAAAATACCCCTTGTTGTCATAGAGGTTGGGCACGACGCTGTCCTCGACGCCGCCGGTGACCTGCGCGCTGAGCGTGGGCCTGTCGCCCCGCCTTGCGGCGTCCAGCCTGAGCTGAGCCGTCTGCTCGCTGTCGCGGGCCAGCTTCATTTCCGGCCGGTTGGCGAGTCCCTCGGCGATCGCCTCGGACTCGGGGATGGCCGGCCTTTCGGCGTCAAAACCCCCGGCGATGTCGAGGGGAGCCCCGAGATCCAAGCCCAGGAGCTGCCGCAGGCCGTTCTCCTGCTTCTCGAGGGAGGAGAGCGTGTCGGTGAGGTGGTTGCGCGCATTGGCAAGGCGCACCTGCGTCGTCAGGACATCAAACTTCGTGGCCGTGCCCGCCCCGAACTTCCTCTCCGCGATCCGAAGCGCCTCCTCGAGGGCGCCGATCTCCTCCCGTGCCACGGCCGCGGAGCTGCGAAGGAGGATCACGCCGTAGAACGACTGGATGGTCTCATAGCCGAGCTGGTGCCTCGTCTCCTCGAGCGCATCCTGCGCCGTGATCTGGCCGGACCTGGCCAAATCCACGAGCCGGTCGGTCCTGCCGAAGTCTGTGAGCAGCTGCCTCGCCGTGACGCTCGCCGTATAGGAGTTGTTGATGGTCTGGTAGATGGCGGTGGGGGGCATCCCGGGGAAGGAGAAGGCCACGTAGGGGCGCAGCGAATTGTAGGTGTAGCCCGCCTGGCCGCTCACCTGGGGCAGGCGGTCGGCGTTGGACTCCATGGCGCGCGCACCCGCGGCGTCGACCTCGTCGCGCGCGGCCTCGATGGACGGGTAGCGGGCAAGGACCTGGCTGATCGCATGGTCGAGCGTAAGGGGGCCCGCGGCGGATCCGCCGGCGATCGCATGTGCCGCGAGGGCGGCGAGGGCCAGGAGGGAGGCGGCGTTTTTCATGGCGGGTGCGTGGGATTCTCGCGAATCAGTGCGAATCGGCAATCGCTGTCTTTGGCAGCGAGCCGGGACGGCCGGCGAGGAGGATCACCGGGGCCAATGCCAGTGACAGGAATCCCACCAGGCGGAAGGCGTCGAGATAACTGAGGAGGCCAGCCTGACGCTGCACGGTCGCCTCGAGGAGCGCGAGCGCGCGGTGGGGCGCCTCCCAGGAGCTCGCGCCCTTTTCAATCATCGCGCGGGTCAGCCCCCTCAGGCGCCCGTCCGTGGCCGGATCGCCCGCGGCGAGCCGCGTCACGAGGCTGAGCCGGTGCGCCGCGGTGCGGTGGTCCAGAAACGTGTTGATGAACGCGATCCCGAACGAGCCGCCCATCTGGCGCATCATGTTGTTGAGCGCGACCCCCTGCGGGATGTCCCGCGCGTGGAGGCCGGAGACGGCAAGCTGCGTCAGCGGGATGGTGATGAGGCTCAGTCCGACCGCGCGGAGAATGATGGGCCAGAAGAAGTCGCTGGACTGCGCCTCCAGGTTGAGATGGGAAAGCCGTAGGGCGAAGACCGACACGATCAGGAAGCCGATGATCACCATGATCTGCGGGGGGAATCCCCTCATGAGCGCCTGTCCCATGATGGGGAGGAAGAAGATTGCGACCAGGGAGCCCGGGAGGAACAGCATGCCCGTCTTGACAGCCGTGTAGCCCAGCAGCTGCTGCGTGTACACCGGCACGATGAAAACGGTGGCGAACAGGGCGAATCCCAGGATGAACGTGAGGCCGGCCGCTATGGCCAGCTTCCGGCTCCTGAGGACGCGCAGGTCGACGACCGGGTGCTCCGTCGTCATCTCCCTCGCGATGAACCCGAGCAGGGCCACCGCCGCCACCGTGGCCAGGACGACGATGTACCGCTTGGAGAACCAGTCCTCGGTCTCGCCGCGCTCCAGCACGGTCTGGAGCGCACCGAGGCCTGCGACGAGGAGCCCGATCCCGATCCAGTCGATGGTCTCTGCGTTGCGCGCGTGCGCGGGTTCCTTTATGAAGAACCATGAGAGCACCGCCGCCGCGAGGCCGATGGGAAGGTTGATGTAGAAGATCCACGGCCAGGTGTACTGGTCGATGATCCACCCGCCGATCGTGGGCCCGATGGTCGGCCCCACGAAGAGCCCGACGGCGAACAGGGACGCGGCGAAGCCGCGCTGCGCCACCGTGTAGGTCTCGAAGAGGATCGCCTGCGACGTGGACAGGAGGGCCCCGCCGCCGAGGCCCTGGATGAACCGGAACGCGACGAGCTCCCATATGCTGTGGGCGTTGCCGCAGGCGACCGACGCCGCGGTGAAGAGCAGTATCGACCCGATGTAGTAGTTCCTGCGGCCGAACCTCGCGGCGAGGAAGCTCGTCATGGGGATGATGATGACGTTGGCGATCGCATAGGCGGTCACGACCCACGCGACGTCCTCGAGGGTCGCGCCGAGGTTGCCGCTCATGTCGGTGAGCGCCACGTTCACGATGGACGTGTCGATCAGCTCGATGATCGCCGCCGCGATCACCGTGATCGTTATGATGAACTTGCGCAGTCCGTGCTCGGCCATGGCGGGCCCCGCGCTACTCGGCGAGCCTCACGGCCGCGTCCACGCTCATTCCCGGGCGAAGCGGGTGGTCGGCATCGGGGGCCTGGGCCAGCAGGATCTTCACCGGGACGCGCTGGGTGACCTTCACGAAATTTCCCGTCGAATTGTCGGGGGGCAGCAGCGCGAAGCGCGCGCCGGTCGCGCCCGAAATAGAGTCGATTTTCCCGCGGAAGACGACGCCGGGATAGGTGTCGACCTCAAACTCGACGTCCTGGCCGGGCCTCATGCGGGTGAGCTGCGTCTCCTTGAAGTTCGCGACAATCCAGACGTCCGCCTCGGAGGCGACAGACATGAGGGTCTGGCCGGACTCCACGAACTGGCCGGGCTCCACGTTCTTGCGCGAGACTAGCCCCTGTATCGGGGCGGTGACCGACGCATAGGAGCGCTGGAGCCTCGCAAAATCAAGGTCCGAGGCCCTCTCGGCCGCCTGGGTCCTGGACGCGGCGACACGCGCCTCGGCGACCGCGATCTGCGCGGCCGCCGTCTCCGCCTCGCTCCGCAGGGCGGCCAGCTGGGACACGGCGGTGTCCGCGGCAGCCTGCGTGTCGGTCAGCTGGCTGTCGGTGATTGCGCCGGTCGCGAAGAGCCTGCTGTCGCGCGCAAGGTCGCTCGCTGCCTTGCGCTGGCGCACGAGGCCGGTATCGACGTTCGCCGCTGCAGTGGAGGCGGCCGTGCGGGCTGCCGAAAGGGAGGCCTCCGCCGTCGCCTGGTCCGCCATCGAGTTCTTCAGCGCCGCGTCGGCCCCGGCCACCTTCAGGTCAAGTTCGCGCGTGTCGATCTCGACCAGGAGGTCCCCGGCATTGACCCGCTGGTTGTCGCCCACGAGCACCCGCGCCACGTACCCCGAGACCCTGGGAAGGACGGGGCTGACGTGGCCCTCGACCTGCGCATCGTCGGTCTCCGCGTGGGTCATGACGAATCGCAGGTGCCTTATGCCGTAGAAGGCCCCCGCGCAAAGGGCTATGGCCACCATGGAGCCCACGACGATGTGCCGGGGGGTCACCCTCGATGCCGTTCCCAGCGAGCCCGCGGGTAGGTCAATGGGTTCAGATCGGGCTTCGCTCATGGCCAGGGAAGGTAATTAGGCGCCTAATCATCTGCGATTGCAAGCCCGCGGATTCAAAATTTTGATCCCAACCCCTGGGTTTCCCCGCCCCGACGCCATCAATCGCTGTCGAAGTAGTTGATAGGCAACTCGGTCCATTCCCCGGGGGCGAGACCGCCCAGTTCGAGGCCTCCGATCCGAATGCGCTGCAGTTCCAGGACCTGGCAGGCCTGGCTGGCGAACATCCGGCGGACCTGGTGGTAGCGGCCCTCGGTCAGTTCGATTTCGGCCTCCCGGGGGCCGATCCTGCGCATCATCGCCGGCGCGCACGCCCGGGCATCGCCCGGGAGGACCAAGTTGCCGCTTAAAAAAGCCGCCTCCGTTTCCGCAGGGATTTCGCGGTCAAGGATTGCCCGGTACACCCTGGGAACCTTGTGCCGCGGGGAAGTCAGGCGGTGGACCAAGGGGCTCAGGTCGGTCAGCAGGAGAAGCCCCGTCGTCTCCTTGTCCAGGCGGCCGATGCTCGTCACCGGCGGGTTGCGGCGCTGCCAGCGCACCGGCAGGAGGCCGTAGACGCTCGGCCCCTCCGCCGGGTCGTGGGAGCAGACCCTGCCCGCGGGCTTGTTCAGGGCGACAAGGAGGCTGGCGGGATGGTCGAGCGGCTCCCCGTCGAGGGCGACGTCCCCGGCCACGGCGCGCAGTCCCGGGTCCGTCGCGACGACGCCGCGCACGGTCACCCTGCCGGCCCCGATGAGCTCCCTCGCGTCGCGCCGCGAGCCGTACCCGAGGCTGGCGAGGAGCTGGTCAATGCGGGTCATGGCGGGGGCGATTGGGGCATTGCCGCGCCTGGTTTTCAACCCGCCGCTTCCGGCAATTTGCCGAGGCGGTCAAGAATAGGCTCGGCAACAGGGGCGTCATTTGGGATGTCTAACCCTCACGACACATTATGGCAGTCTGGGAATACAAGGTCATCTCGAGCGGGAAGGGTGGATTCGCCACCCCGGCGCTGCTCGAATCGTTTCTGAACCAGCTTGGGACAGAAGAGTGGGAAATCGTCGAATTCCGCGGGCAGCCGGACAACCCGCTGGCCTTTTCCGGCCTGGCAAGGCGCCCGACGCAGAGGGACTGGACCCTGGGGGACGCCGCGGCCGCCGCCGCGCGCGTCGAGGCCGAGAAGCTCCGCGCGGAGTTTGAGGAGAAATTCCGGAGCGCAACGGCCCCGGCCGCGGCCGCCGCGGCGCCGGCCGAGGCCCCCGACCCGGAGGCGGGGCGCGAGGTGGACGGCCTCCGCAGGCTTCGCGACACGGAGCGCGACTCGGACCCCGATGCGCCGGAGGACGACTGGGACAAGCTGGAGAGCGGTGACGAGCTGCCGACCTTCTTCGAGGCGATGCGCCCGCACCTCCGCAGGAACCAGCGCGGGCCGGGGCTCTCGGCCGGGGTGGACTACCTCGCCAAGAAATGGGACATCACGGAGGCCGAGGTGATCGGGGCGCTGAAGGAGTGCGGGCTCGAGATCCCCGAGGATGAGGACGCCAAGCCCGTGTACGTGGACTATGACGGGGACCTTTTCTGGGTGAACGTGAACCGCAGGGGCGAACTCTGGGTCAACACGAAGGAGAAGACGCGCCCCATGTTCCGGACGGTCCAGGCTGCGCGGGTCG
>DATNLY010000289.1:0-3157 GCA_035602635.1 Opitutaceae bacterium
AGCGACGGCGCAGCCGCCACGATCTGGCGCTTGGCTCCCGGCCCGCTGGGCCTGCGGGCGTTCGACTTCGAGTCGCTTCACTTGCCCGGGGAGCGCGACAAGCTCCGTTTCGAGCAGCGCGACGGGAAGCTGCGAAACCTCCTAGACCGCACGGTGCCCGCGGTCGCCTCCGGCGCCGTCGGGCGCCTGTGGCAGGGCCGGGGATCCCGCCCGGTCGCCCGCGTGGTCGCGCATCCCGGGGGCCGCGACGTGCTCGAGGCCATCGCGCCGGTCGTCGCGCCCCACTCGCTGGAGGCAAGCGCTCGCACCCTGCTCAACTTCGGCAACATGAGCAGCCCGTCGGTGCTCTTCGCGCTCGAGGAGGCCCTGAGGGACGCAACCCCGGGGACCGGGGGTGATTTTTGGCTGGTGAGTTTCGGGGCGGGCTTTAGCGCACATAGCTGCCGAATAGGCCCGTAGACCCATGACAAGACTCACCGAAATCGTCGCCTATTGCGACCGGCGCACCCGCCGCGCCAGGTTCAGGGACGCCCCCCGGGCCTTGAACGGCCTCCAGGCCGCGAACGACGGCCGGGTCACGCGGATCGGGGCGGCCGTCGATGCTGGACTTGTCCCGTTCCGGCAGGCGGTGGCCTCCGGCGTGGACTTCCTCATCGTCCACCACGGGATGTTCTGGGACAGGCCCTGGCCCCGCACCGGGCCCGCCAGCGGGCGCGTGGCGACGCTCAGGAAGGGAAACTGCGCACTCTATTCGAGCCACCTGCCGCTCGACTCGCACCCCGAGCTTGGAAACAACGCCCTCCTTGCCCGCGAGCTGGGACTGCGGGCCTCAAGGGGTTTCATCCCCAACCGGGGCGGACCCATCGGGCGGATCGCCCCGTGCAGGATTACCCGCGCCGCGCTGAGGCGAAAGCTTGAGTCGCACTACTCCCGGGTCATCGCGATCGAGTGCGGCTCGTCGCGGCCGCGAAACGTGGGGTTCTGCAGCGGCTCGGGCAACAGCGCCGTCCGTCCCCTGATTGCCGCGGGAGTCGACACGCTGGTGACGGGCGAGCTGCGCGAGGAGTGGTTCAACGTGGCCCAGGAGCACGGCCTCAACCTCTACCTCTGCGGCCACTACGCCACGGAGGTCCACGCCGTCAGGGCCCTGGCGGCGGAGGTTTCGGAAAGGTTTGGATTGCCGTGGGAGTTCATTGCGACCGAAAATCCCCTGTAGCACACCCCGGCAGGCCATGAAGAAGATCGCCATCATCAACGGACCCAACCTCGACCGCCTCGGAAAGAGGGAGCCCGAGATCTACGGGAGCGCGTCGCTGGCGGACCTTGAAAAGGCGCTCCGCAAGGAGTTCGGCTCCAAGTCCGCGCTCGAGTTCTTCCAGTCCAACCACGAGGGAGAGCTGATCGACCGCATCGCCAAGCTCGCCGACGCGAAGTTCGACGGGATGGTGATCAACGGCGGCGCCCTCACCCACACGAGCATCGCCCTGCGCGACGCGCTGCTCGGGGCCCACATCCCCGCGGTCGAGGTGCACATCTCGAACATCTACAAGCGGGAGGAGTTCAGGCACAAGTCGCTCACGGCGCCGGCGTGCACCGCGGTCATCGCCGGGCTGGGGCTCGAGGGCTACCACGCCGCCGTCCGCTTCCTGCTCCTGGCGTGAGCATCGCGGACGCCGCCTGGTACGCCTGCCACACCAGGCCCAGGTGCGAGAAGAAGTTTGCTGCGCTCTTGGCCGCCGCCGGCTTCGAGCACTACCTGCCGCTGATCGAGAGCGTCAGGCGGTACCCGCGCGAGACCAAGAGGTTCACAAAGCCCCTCTTCCCGGGCTATGTGTTCGCCAGGGTCCCCAGCGGCGCAAAGGCCCGCATCTACGAGCAGGAGCTGATCGCCCGGGCGATCCCGGTCGATGACGAGGCTCGCTTCCTTGGTCAGCTCGACGATGTCAGAAAGATCGTCGCGTCCGGCGTCGAGCTCTCGGTCGTCCCGCTGCTGACCCTGGGGCGGCGCGTCCGGGTCGTCGGCGGGCCGCTCCACGGGCTGGAGGGCCTCGTGGATGATCCGTCGAACGCGGCGGGGATCGTAATCTCGGTCGACGTGCTCCGTCAGGGGCTCCTCCTCAGGGTTCCAGCCGGGAGCCTCGTGGCGCTTCCGTGACGGCCCCCCGGGCGCTGCTCAGACCAGGACCCAGACCATATGGATCACGTGGAGGGTCGCGCACGTCGCCAGGGCTGCGGCGACGTCGTCCGCCACGATCCCCCACCCGCCCGGGAGTTCCTGCAGCGTGTTTATCATCATTGGCTTGCGAATATCGTAGAACCGGAAGATCGCGAAGCCCAGGAGAACCACGAGCCAGGCGGGAAAACTCCCGACCAGCCATCCCCACCCCACGAAGCAGAGCGGCATCGCAACAACCTCGTCCAGGATGACCTCGCCGGGATCGCGCCTGCCGAGGCGGATCTCCGCCTCGCCGCATACCCCGACCGCAAAGTACGCCGCGCACGCGGCGCCGATCACGTTCACGACCTCGCCCTGGTCGCGGAAGCACAGCCAGAAGAAGAGCACGCCCGCCAGGGATCCCCAGGTGCCCGGCGCGCGAAGTCGGCCTCCGACGGGTCCCAGCCTCGCGATGTTCAGCACCGTCGCCGTGGGCCATGTCCTGGTCCATCCGGGCTGCCTGAGGTTCACGGGGTCCCGTTCCCCTCGCCGAACACCAGGCGCGAATTGCGCGAGATGTAGCGATAGCCGGACCAGACCGACAGCACCGTGCCCGCGACAAAGATGACGACGCCCACGTTGCCGACAATCCTGACGAACTCGTACGCCTCCAGGTGGAGCAGGTAATACCCGTCCTGGGACACCATCGGGGCGCCGAGGAGGAAGCCAAGGGCGACAAGCTGCGTCACCGTCTTGCTCTTTCCCCCGCCGTCCGCCGCGACGACGACGCCCTTGGACGCGGCCACCATGCGCATCCCCGTCACCAGGAACTCCCGGCAGAGCGTTATGAGGGCAAGCGAGACCGGGAGGCGCTGCTGCTCCACAAGGGCGATCACGATCCCCATCACCATGATCTTGTCCGCCATGGCGTCCATCAGCCTGCCGAAATTCGACACGAGGCCGAGCTTCCGGGCGAGGTAGCCGTCATACCAGTCGCCCATC
>DATNLY010000312.1:0-7422 GCA_035602635.1 Opitutaceae bacterium
AGCGGTTGCGGGGCGCATTCGGATTTGCTCGTGCCTGCGGGTGGTGAACGCATCCCAAGGCGAGAGGGTCGGCCCCGGGCGGGACACATCGAAGGACACCGGATACGCGGCGCTGGTCCTCTGCGCGACCGTCCTTGCGTACCTGCCGGCGCTCGCGGGCGGCTTCATCTGGAACGACAGCGACTATGTGACCGCGCCGGCGCTGCGCTCGCCCGCCGGCCTGGCCCGGATCTGGACCGAGGTCGGGGCGACCCAGCAGTACTACCCGCTCCTGCACAGCTTTTTCTGGGTGCAGCACGCGCTCTTCGGGGACCACCCGCTCGGCTACCACATTGTCACGCTCCTGCTGCACGCGGGCTCGGCGGTGCTTTTCGCGCTCGTGCTGCGCCGGCTGCTTGCCGGGACGCTCGCCGGCGCCGAATGGCTGGCGGCGCTGCTCGTCGCCCTGCACCCGGCCCATGTCGAGTCGGTGGCATGGATCACGGAGCAGAAGAACACGGCCTCGCTCGCGTTCTACCTCGCCGCCGCCCTCCTCTACCTGCGGTTTGACGAGACCCGCAGGCCCGGGGCCTATGCGGGCGCCCTCGCGCTGTTCGCCTGCTCGCTTGCGTGCAAGACCGTCACGGCCTCCCTTCCCGCGGCGCTCCTCGTGGCATTCTGGTGGAGGCGGGGCCGGCTCGACTGGCGGCGCGACGTGGCCCCGCTTGTCCCGTGGCTTGCCCTGGGCGCCGCCGCGGGGCTTTTCAGCGGCTGGGTCGAGCGGCACTATGTCGGGGCGCAGGGGACCGAGTTCGACATACCGGCGGCCTCCCGAGCGCTGGTCGCCGGCCGGGCCGTGTGGTTCTACCTCGGCACGCTCGCCTGGCCGTCCGGCCTCAACTTCGTCTATCCGCGCTGGGACGTGGACCCCGCGGTCGCGTGGCAGTGGCTGTTCCCAATCGGGGTCCTGGCCCTCGGCGCCGCGCTCTGGGCACTGCGGCGGCGCAGCCGGGGTCCGCTGGCGGCGTTCCTGTTCTTCACGGGCTCGCTGTTCCCCGCGCTCGGATTTGTGAACCTCTACGGCGCCCGCTATTCCTGGGTGTGGGACCACTGGCAGTACCTTCCCGACCTGGGCCCCATCGCTCTCGCCGCGGCCGCCCTGGTCGGCGGCTGGCGCCGGATGGCGCCAGGCTCGCCCGGGCTGGGAGCGGGGCTGGCGGCGGCCCTCGCCGCCCTCCTCGGCGCCCTCACCTGGTCCCATTGCGGGATGTTCCACGATGACGAGAGGCTCTACCGCGAGACGATCCGCCGGAACCCCGACACCTGGCTGGCGCACAACAACCTGGGGCTGCTCCTTTCGACCATGCCCGGCAGGGCAAACGACGCGGTCGAGCAGTACGAGGAGGCCCTGCGCCTGCGCCCCGACTATGCCATGACCCACTACAACCTGGGGGTCTCCCTCTCGGCAATGCCTGGCAGGCGGGATGACGCGGTAGCCCAGTACCGGGAGGCGATCCGGCTCAAGCCCGACTACGCCGAGGCGCACAACAACCTTGCCAACGCGTGGTCGGCCATGCCCGGGCGCCTTGACGACGCGATCGCCGAGTACGGCGAGGCGCTGCGCCTGGCACCGGGCAACGCCGAGGCGCACTACAACCTGGGGCTCGCGCTCTCGAGGACCCCGGGACGGCTGGAGGACGCGGCCGCCCAGTACAAGGAGGCCATCCGGCTAAGGCCGGGCTACGTCGAGGCGCACGACGACCTCGGCGCGACCCTTTCGGCGATGCCGGGGCGGATGGACGAGGCGATAGCCCAATACAGGGAGGCGCTTCGCCTGGACCCCGCGTTTGCGCCGGGCTGGCGCAACCTCGGTGCGGCCTGGTTCAACCTGGGAAACATCCCGGCGGCCACCGATGCATTCCGGGAGGTCCTGCGCCTACGGCCCGACTCGGCCGATGCGCACTTCGTCCTGGGCCTCGCGCTCTCGCGGACGCCGGGGGGCCTCGAGGAGGCTATTGCCCAGTACCGGGAGGCGCTGCGCCTGGCGCCCGGCTATCCCGCCGCCCAGAAGGCGCTGGACGCGGCAGTGGAGCAGGCGGGGAGCCGCTGAGGGGCGCGCCAACCCGCGCTCAGGACTCCCAGTAGACCATCTTACCGCACTGGTCGCAGAGGGCGAACTCCGTGTCCGAGGCCCGGCCCCGCGCCGCGGACTCGACCTCGCTGGACACCTTCAGGTGGCATCCGCCGCACTTGCCCCCGCGGATCGCGACGACCGCCGGGAGCCCCCTCCCCGCGGCCCGGTCATAGGCCTGCAGGGCGGCCTCGGCAACGGGGGCCCGCGCCGCAAGCGCGTCGGCCTGGGCCGCCGTCAGCTCGGCGGTGCAGGCCGTGCCGCGCTCCCTCATGGTCGCAATGCGCGCCTCGTGTCCGGAAATATTCTGCCGGAGCGTCGCCTCAGCGGCCGCGAAGCGCTTCCTCGCCTCGTCAATGGCGTACATCGCCTCAAGCTCCCTCACCTCGAACTCGTCGATCTGCTTCTGGACGGCGTCGATCTGGTGGCCCAGGGCCTGGTACTCGTCGTTCTTTTTGACGGCCATCTGCTGGGTCCTGTACTTGCCGAGCTGGGTCTCGGCGGAGCCGATCTCCGTCTCGAGGATCTTCTTCCTCGACTCGAGCTCCCTCACCTCGCCCTTGGCGGCGTCGATCGCCGCCCTTTCCGCCGAGATCCGCAGCTCCACGGCCGCGATCTCCCTGGGAACGGCCTTCAGCTGGGCCTCGATGCCGTGCGTCCGGGTGTCGCGATCCTGCAGGATGAGGAGCAGTTCGATCGTCGGGCTCGGCATGGACCCCCCAATCTGCCCCCGGCAAAACGCCGGTCAACCCCCAACAGGGGCGAAAAACGGCCCTCCCGGGGGCGTTTTCCACCCCCGGGGAGGGCCTTACCCACGGGGGGGATAGCGGGTCCATGCCGACCGGGCCCGGGAGGCCAGTTAAATCGCCTTTTTGGGCCGCTTTTTTCCCAAAAAAACCCTCGCGTGCCCGGTCGTTTCCGGAACAGAATTTTCCTTTCATTTCCGTCCCTTACCGACCCGTTCATGGCAGACCCAACCGACCCGAAAACCCCCTCAAATTCACAGGTCGGCGCCGAGTCCTACGACGCCTCCAAGATACAGAAGCTCGAGGGCCTTGAGGGCGTTCGCAAGCGCCCGGACATGTACATCGGCGACACGAACGAGCGCGGCCTGCACCACTGCGTCTTCGAGGTCGTCGACAACTCCGTGGACGAGGCGCTCGCCGGGTTTGCGACGGCGATAACGGTCACGATCCACCTCGACGGCTCGTGCTCGGTCGAGGACGACGGGCGCGGGATACCGGTCGACACTCACCCGGTCTACAAGATGCCCGCCCTCGAGCTCGTGCTCACGAACCTCCACGCGGGCGGCAAGTTCGGCAAGGGCGCCTACCAGGTCTCGGGCGGCCTGCACGGGGTCGGCGCAAAGTGCGTCAACGCCGTCTCGGAATGGCTGGAGGCCGAGGTGCGCCGCGGGGGCAAGGCCTACCAGATGCGCTTCGAGCAGGGCAAGACGACGAAGAAGATGTCGGTCATCGGCGACACGCGCAAAACCGGCACGAAGATCACCTTCAAGCCCGACCCGGAGATCTTCCTGACGACGCGGGAGTTCCAGTACGACATCCTCGCCCGGCGCCTGCGCGAGCTGGCGTTCCTGAACCCGGGGATAAAGATCGAGCTCGCTGACGAGCGCTCCCAGAAGGGCGACGTCTTCTTTTTCAAGGACGGCATCGCGGAGTTCGTGCGGTTCATGAACCAGAACAAGAACGTGGTCCACGACAAGCCGATCACGTTCTCCGACTCGGCCCCGAACGAGGACCCGTCCAAGGCGGCGACGGTCGTCGACGTGTCGCTGCAGTACAACGACGGCTACAACGACCAGGTCTTCGCGTACGCGAACTCCATCTACAACCTGGAGGGCGGCACGCACCTCTCGGGCTTCCGCACGGCGCTGACGCGCGTCATCAACAACTTCGCCAAGGCGAACAACCTCCTGAAGGAGAAGGACCCCCCGATCACGGGCGACGACGTCCGCGAGGGGCTGGTCGCGGTCGTCTCCGTCAAGGTCCCCGACCCGAGGTTCGAGGGCCAGACGAAGACCAAGCTCTCGAACTCGGAGGTGGACGGGATCGTGCAGAAGGTCGTCGGCGAGAAGCTCAAGTTCTTCCTCGAGGCCAACACCGCGATCGCCAAGCGGATCATCGACAAGACGCTCAACGCGGCGAGGGCAAGGGAGGCCGCGCGCAAGGCGCGCGAGACCGTGCGCAAGGGCGCGCTCTCCGGCGGGGGGCTGCCGGGCAAGCTCGCCGACTGCTCCGAGAGGGACCCGGCGCTCGGCGAGCTCTACATCGTCGAGGGAGACTCTGCCGGTGGCTCCGCCAAGCAGGGGCGCGACAGGCGCTACCAGGCCATCCTGCCGCTGCGCGGAAAGCTCATCAACACCGAGAAGGCCCGCCTGGACAAGGTGCTCTCGAACGAGGAGATCCGGACCCTCATCACGGCCATCGGCACGGGCATCGGCGACACGGAGGGCGAGGGCGCCTTCAACGTGGAGAAGGCGCGCTACCACAAGGTCATCATCATGACCGACGCCGACGTGGACGGCTCCCACATAAGGACGCTTCTCCTCACCTTCCTCTACCGCCAGATGCGCGGGCTCCTTGACCGCGGCTACGTGTACATCGCCCAGCCGCCCCTCTACAGGATCAAGCGCAAGAAGCGCGAGCAGTACATCGACAACGATGAGCAGCTGAATCGCATCCTGCTCGAGCTCGGCTCGGAGGACGTGATCCTGACCCGCCTGGCCGACGGCCACATCTTCACCCCCCAGCAAGTCGACCGCATCGTCGAGTCGCTCGCGGCCCTGGAGAAGCTCGGGGCGGGCGTCACCCGCTACGGGGCGCAGCTCTCCGAGTACCTCGACCTGCACGACGCCCAGACGCACGCGCTCCCCCGCTACGTGGCCCGGATCCGCGAGGGCAACAGGGAGTCCCACGAGTTCCTGAAGGACGAGGCCGACCGCGCAAGGTTCGCCCAGGAGCACGGGCTCGACGCCGACCTCTTCGAGCAGCCCGACTCCGCGGCGGCGAGGCAGGACGGCAAGCCCGCGGCGGCCCCCAGGCGGATCACGCTCCACGAGGTCTTCGAGAACACCGAGATGTCCAAGATCCTGAAGGGCCTCGCGGCGATCGGCCTCGACATAAGGAGGTTCAGCGCCACCGAGGCCGCGCGCTACACGATCACCGAGAACCCCGGCCAGAAGTCCGAGGCGAAGACGGAGCTGAGGGCGCCGCTCGACATCGTCGCCCAGATCCGGGCGAACGGGCGCAAGGGGCTCACGATCCAGCGCTACAAGGGCCTGGGCGAGATGAACCCGAAGCAGCTCTTCGAGACCACGATGGACCCCGAGAAGCGGCGGCTCCTCAAGGTCGCAATCAACGACGCCGCCAAGGCCGACGCCCTCTTCACGCTCCTCATGGGCGACGAGGTGCCCCCCCGCAGGCAGTTCATCGAGGACAACGCCCTGAACGTGCAGTACCTGGACGTCTGACGGGCCGCCCTCCCCTCCCAGCACCCGAAACCCCTTGTACACCGGATCCGAGAAGCTCCTGTCGGCGAACATCACCGACATCATGCAGACGGCCTACATCGACTATTCGATGTCGGTCATCATCGCGCGCGCCCTCCCGGACGCCCGCGACGGGCTCAAGCCCGTGCAGCGCCGGATCCTCTACGCCATGCTGCGCGAGGGCCTGGTCCACAACCGGCCCTTTGACAAGTGCGCGGGCGTGGTGGGCGAGGTCCTGAAGAACTACCACCCCCACGGCGACGCCTCCGTGTACGACACGCTCGTGCGCCTCGCGCAGACCTGGGTGATGCGCTACCCGCTGATCGACCCCCAGGGAAACTTCGGCTCCGTGGACGGGGACCCGCCGGCCGCCTACCGCTACACCGAGTGCCGGCTGAACCAGGCCGCCGAGGAGCTCCTGAAGGACATCGACGAGGAGACGGTCGACTTCACGGCCAACTACAAGGAGTCGACGACGGAGCCGACGGTGCTGCCGGCCGCCCTGCCCAACCTGCTCATGAACGGCTCGACCGGGATAGCGGTCGGGATGGCGACCAACATCCCCCCGCACAACCTGACCGAGATCATCGACGCGGCGTGCGCGATCCTGGACAGGCCCTCGGTCACGGTGGACGAGATCTGCGGCATCATCCAGGGCCCGGACTTCCCGACCGGCGGCGTCATCTCCGGGCGCGAGGCGATCCTGAGCTACCTTAAGACCGGCAAGGGGATCGTGCGGATCCGCGGCAAGGCACACTCCGAGGAGCTGAAGGGCGGGATGGAGCAGATCGTCATCACCGAGATCCCGTACAACGTGAACCGCGCGAACCTGGTGACCCGCATCGCCGAGCTCGTGTCGGAGAAGGAGATCGACGGCATCCGCGACCTGCGCGACGAGTCGGACGAGAACACCCGCATCGTGGTCGAGCTAAAGCGCGGCGAGCAGGCCAAGGTCGTGATCAACCAGCTCTTCCAGAAGACCGCGCTCGAGTCCTCCTTCGGCGTCACGCTCCTCGCGCTGGACCGCAAGCGGCCCAAGCAGATGAACATAAAGGAGCTGATCGAGTGCTACATCGAGCACAGGAGGGACGTGGTCACCCGCCGCACGCGCTTCCGCCTGCGCGAGGCCGAGGACCGGGCCCACATCCTCGAGGGCTACATCATCGCCCTCGATAACCTGGACGACTTCGTGAAGATCATCCGCGGCTCGTCAAACCGCGACGAGGCCAAGCTGAGGCTGATGGCCAAGTACCCGCTCTCGGAGCGCCAGACGGATGCGATCCTCGAGCTTCGCCTCTACCAGCTGACCGGGCTCGAGCGCGGCAAGATCGAGGCGGAGTACCTGGGCCTGATGAAGCTCATCGAGGAGCTTCGCGGGATCCTCGACTCGGAGGCCAAGCTCCTCGCGCTCATCAAGGCCGAGCTCCTGGAGATGAAGGCGAAGTACGCCTCCGCCCGCAGGACCGAGATCGTCGCCGCCGCCGGGGAGTTCCGGATGGAGGACGTGATCCCGAACGAGGGGTGCGTCATCACGGTCTCGCACCTGGGCTTCATCAAGAGGACGCGCGTCGCCGACTACCGCTCGCAGAAGCGGGGCGGCAAGGGGATCATCGGGACCGAGACCTACGACGAGGACTTCGTCGAGCACCTGTTCACGGCGAGCACGCACGACTACATCCTCTTCCTGACGAACACGGGCCAGTGCCACGCGAAGAAGGTCTACGACGTCCCCGAGGGGACCCGCGCCTCCAAGGGGAAGTCCGTCTCGAGCTTCCTGCGCCTTGCCGAGGGCGAGAAGATCGCC
>DATNLY010000325.1:0-2439 GCA_035602635.1 Opitutaceae bacterium
CAATGCCCAGCTCGACGGCGACACCATCGTCCAGTTCAACTGTTACGACATCGGCATCGCCGTATCGACCGAAAAGGGCCTGATGGTCCCGGTCGTCCGCAATTGCGACCAGCTCGGCATGCCGGAAATCGAGAAGGCCATCGGCGACGTCGCGAAGAAGGCCCGCGACGGCAAAATCCCCCTCGCCGACCTCGAAGGCGGCGTCTTCACCATCACCAACGGCGGCACCTTCGGCTCGATGCTGTCCACGCCGATCATCAACCCGCCGCAGAGCGCGATCCTCGGGATGCACGCGATCAACGACCGGCCGGTCGCCATCGCGGGGCAGGTGGTCATCCGCCCGATGATGTATGTCGCCCTGACCTACGACCATCGCGTCATCGACGGCCGCGAGGCCGTGACCTTCCTGGTCAAGGTGAAGCAGGAGATAGAGGATCCCTCGCGCCTGCTCCTGGGGCTCTGAGGGGCGCCGCCCGCCCATGGACGCGTACGACGTGGTGGTGATCGGGGCCGGCCCCGGGGGCTATGTCTGCGCGTTTCGCGCGGCGCAGCTCGGCCTCAGGGTGGCGCTCGTCGACAAGCGGCCCACGCTCGGCGGCACCTGCCTCAACGTGGGCTGCATCCCGAGCAAGGCCCTCCTCTACTCGTCCGAGCAGCTTGTCTTCGCCCGCGACCACGCGGCGGCGCACGGCATAAGGACGGGGGCGGTCACCGCGGACGTCGGCGCGCTCCTCGCGCGCAAGGACGCGGTCGTTTCGAGGCTCGTCGGGGGCGTGGCGGCCCTCGCCAAGGCGCGCAAGGTCGCCGTCCTCACCGGCGCGGCCTCGTTCACCTCGCCCTCGGTCCTGTCGGTCCGCGGCGAGGCGGGGACCGCGTCCGTCACCGCCAGGAATTTCGTCATCGCCACGGGATCCGCGCCCGTGGAGCTGCCCTTCATGAGGTTTGACGCAAAGACCGTCGTCTCCAGCGACGAGGCGATCGCGTTCGACGCGCCGCCCCCCTCGCTGGTCGTCGTCGGCGGCGGGGCGATCGGCCTCGAGCTCGGCTCGGTGTGGGCGAGGCTCGGGAGCAGCGTCACGGTCGTCGAGTTCCTGCCGAAGATCGTCGCCGCCTACGACGACGACATCGTGCGCGCCTTCGAGAGGCTCCTCAGGAAGCAGGGCCTCAGGATCGAGACCGGCGCCAAGGTCACCGGGCTCCGGAGCGAGGGCGGCCGCGCCGTGCTCACGGCCGAGAGGGACGGCAAGGCGCTCGAGTTCCCCGCCGACAAGGTCCTGGTTGCGGTCGGGCGCCGGCCCTACACGGAGGGCCTGGGCCTCGACAAGGCGGGTGTCTCGCTCGACGGGAAGGGCCGGGTCGAGGTGGACGGCCGCCTGAGGACCGGCGTGCCCGGCATCTGGGCGCTCGGGGACGTCGTCGCCGGCCCCATGCTCGCGCACAAGGCGGAGGAGGACGGGGTGGCGGTGGCCGAGTGGATCGCGGGGAAGGCCGGCCACGTGAACTGGGACCTTGTCCCGGCGATCGTCTACACCGACCCCGAGGTCGCCTCCGTCGGACTGGGCGAGGACGAGGCCAAGGCGAGGGGGATCGCCGTCAACGTGGGAAAGTTCAACTTCGCGGCGAACGGGCGCGCGATCGCCAACGACTCCACGGACGGGTTCGTGAAGATCGTCGCGGATGCGAAGACCGACCGGATCCTGGGGGCCCAGATCCTCGGCAGGGGCGCCGGCGAGCTCATCTCCGAGGTCGTCGCCCACATGGAATACGGCGGCAGCGCGGAGGACCTTGCGCGGACGATCCACGCGCACCCGACCATGGGAGAGGCGGTCAAGGAGGCCGCGCTCGCGGTCTCCAAGTCGGCCCTCCATGCGATTTGACACGGGCCGGGGGAACGGGGAATCTTTCGGGGCGCATCCTGCGCCGAAATCCTGGAGAAAAATGGCGCCAGATAAACTTTTCCCCGCCGGCCCGGCGCGGCGGTCCGATCCGGACCGCCCCGGCGCCGCGCCTGCGTCATGACCCCCGCCGAACGCGAGGAGGCGCTTGAGCGGCGCGAGGCCAACGCGGCCCTGCTTCAGGCCAAGCTCGAGAAGGACCGCGCGGCGCTCGAGTCCGAGATCTCCGCGTCCGCCGCCGCCTCCAGGGCGGCGTCGGCGATCACGCGCGCGCTGCAGGCCGACGCCGCAAAGCGCGTGAAGGACCTCGAGGCCGAATCCGCGCAGCTCGAGGGGAAGCTGGCGAGGCTGAAGGCGGACGTCTCGAAGGCCACGCCGGCGCAGCCGCAGGAGAACCCCTCCGAGAAGGCCGCGGTGGCGGCGGCGAAGGCGCAGCTTGCCAACGACCGCGCCGCCTTCGACGCCGAGCGGGCCGAATTCGCGCGCGAGGCCGAGGCGGGCCAGGCCAAGCTCAGGGCCGAGGCGAAGTCCCTGGCCGAACTGC
>DATNLY010000329.1:0-4532 GCA_035602635.1 Opitutaceae bacterium
GACGCCCGGAGGGTGCACGACCGGAGAATCCATGCGGTGGCCCATGTTGGGGGCGCCGCCAACTCACCGCAAGGGTCTCCCCGCCCCTTCGAAAGTAATCGCTTGACTGGAACCTTTATGGCCGACACTACCTTTATTAACCAAGGTAGCGGGCCGGTCCGCGCAAATGAGCGTCAACGAGAAATTCACATCCATCCGCAAGGGCCTCCTTGAGTTCCTTGTCCTGAAGGTCATCGCCGCGGACAAGGTCTACGCCGCCGACATCCTGAACCAGCTCAGCCGGACGGAATTCGCGACCCAGGAGGGGACGCTCTATCCCCTGCTCAGCAAGATGCGCCGCGAGGAGCTCGTGGACTACGAGTGGAAGGAGTCCGACGCCGGCCCGCCCCGGAAGTACTACCAGCTGACGGCCAAGGGCCGCGAGCAGCTCAGGGAGACGGCGGAGTACTGGCAGAAAATAAACGCCACGCTGAGGAATCTCGGACAGACATAAAACGAACGCGCCAGCGAAACCACCCCCATGAACAAAGTAATCAGCATCAACCTGAATGGAAACGCCTACCAGCTCGAGGAGGGCGGCTTCGAGGCCCTGCGCGCCTACCTGGACACCGCGGCCCGCCGGCTCGAGGGCAACCCCGACAAGGCGGAGATCGTCGCCGACATCGAGCAGGCCATCGCCGGCAAGTTCCGGAGCCTCCTCGGCGCGAACAAGACGGTCATCGTGGAAAAGGAGGTCGAGGACATCATCGCGGAAATGGGCCCCGTGGAAAGCGCCTCCGGCGCGCCAGAGGCGCCGCAGGCCGGCGCGAAGGCGCAGGCGCCGGGCGCGGGGCAGGCCTCGGACGGCGCCGCCGGCGGCGCGGTCCCAAGGCGCCTCTTCAAGATCCACGAGGGTGCGAAGGTCGGCGGCGTCTGCAACGGCCTGGCCGCGTACTTCAACATCGACGTGACCCTTGTGCGGGTCGTCTTCGCGTTCCTCATCTTCGCGTGGGGCTCGGGGCTCCTGCTGTACATCCTGCTGATGGTCATCCTGCCCTCCGCCGGCACGCCGGCGGAGATGGCGGCCGCGCACGGGGTGCCGATCGCCACCGCCCAGGAGTTCATCCGGCGCGCCCGCGAGGGATACTACGAGGGGATGAGGACGTTCGGGGACAAGCAGGCCCGCCGCGAATGGAAGCGCAGGTTCAAGAGCGAGATGCGCGGCTGGAAGAGCGACTTCCATCAGCGGATGCAGCAGGGTGCGCACGCCTGGGGCGCAGGCTGGGCGCCGCGACCCCCTCCGGCCGGGGCGTGGGTCGCGGCCCCGGTCCTCACCATGCTGATCGCCGTGGTCAACATCGCGGGGATGATCGCGCTCATCTCGCTCGTCGCCACCGGCGACATCTTCGGCATCGGGTTCCTGCCATGGTGGCCCCTCTGGGCGAGGATCGCGACTCTGGTCGGCATCGTCTGCCTCCTGCGCTGCCCGCTGAAGGCCATGCGCCGGGCCTACTACGGATATGCCTACGGTTGCTGCGGCCCGTCCGGGGGCCTCTGGTGCATCCTGAAGTGGGTGCTCATCGTTTACCTTCTCGTCTGGATCTTCGGTGGCCACGGCGGCTTCCACGACTCCCTCTACCACCTGCCCCCCAGGCTGCACCACGCCGCGGATTCCGTGCGGCAGTGGTGGAACCAGCAGTAGGCGCCCTCAGCGCCCCCGCTTCCAATCGGCCGTGATGACGGAGGTCACCCCGCCGCGGCCCTTCCAGTCGGTGACCACGGTGAGGCGGCGCGGGGCGAGAAGCCTCCCCAGGTCGTCGCAGATCCTGTTCGTCACGGCCTCAAAGAAGATGCCCTCGTTGCGGAAGGCGTGGAAATACAGCTTGAGCGACTTGAGCTCGACGCACTTCCTGCCGGCCACGTAGCGCACGGTGACGGTCCCAAAGTCCGGGTGCCCGGTCATCGGGCACAACGAGGTGAACTCGTGGTGCGCGTGCTCGATCACGTAGTCGCGCCCGGGGGCGGGATTGGGGAAGGTCTTGAGTATCCTGGGGGCGGCCATGGCTCGGTGAATCCGAAGAAAACGATCCATCCGGGGCCCGGCTATTACGAGGCAAAAGAGGGCTGCCCCCTCGCCCCACCTAATCCCGGGTGAATAAGCACTTGGATTTGACGGCGTCACCGGCCGCCGTACTCTTCACGCATGACCGCCAGGCAGATCATGGACCGGATCGCGGCACTTCCCCCCGAGGAGCAGGAGAAAGTCGTGCGGTTCGCCTATAGCTTGGACGCCGAGCGAAGGCTCACTGGACAGGAGCTCTCGGCCCTGGGAGAACAGATGGCCGCCTCGAATGACCCGGTCCAAAGGATGATATTGCGGGAGGAGATCACGCGGGGATTCTACGGCGGAAAACCGCATGCCTAGTGTCCGCCGTCGGAATCTTCCTCCGGCCTTGTTTCAACACCTGCTCGACCGGGTAAGCGATCGGAGCATCTCCGCAAGCCACCTGGGATTGCTGGCCCAATGACCCGACAAAGAACCCGACGTCCCGGAAGCAAAGTGGTTCAAGCGATTTCCGGGGATGATTGTCTGCGGTGAAGGCGAGCTTGTTAGGACGTTCCTGCTGCCGGGCCAAGTTCCGGCTGGTCGAGAATTGAGTTAGATTTTTGCGCGAATGACCCACGCAACCTTCCTCCTGAGCCTGCTCGCATGCGCTGCGCTCCTCGCGCTCTTTGAGATCCAGGTCGAGGGCGCGGAGGGATGGGCAGCGAAGCTCCCGACATGGAGGATAGACAACGCGTTCACGCGGATACTGATGTCCGGCAAGCCGCTGACCGGCTACCATGCCTACCTCTTCCTGCTCGTCCTGGCGATGGCCCACCTGGCATTCGGCCTGGGGCTGTGCGCATGGAGCCCGAGGGGAGAGGCCAGGGTGATGAGCTTCACTCTCCTCTTATGGGCCGTGGAAGACTTCCTCTGGTTCGTCCTCAACCCGGCCTGGGGCCTGCGCCGGTTCCGGCGCGACCAGATCTGGTGGCATGCGCCAAAGTGGTGGTGGTTCATGCCGCGCGACTACTGGATCTACTCCGTGATCGGCGGCGCGCTCTACGCCTACAGCCTGGGCGCGTCCTGAGGCCCCGCGGACGCTAGGGGGAATAGCCCTCCATCACCACGCGCACCACGTCCGGGTTGGCCCCGTATCCCGTGTGGGCCGTGTCCGGGTTCTCGAAGATGCCCAGCACGTTCGCCGAGTTCCTCGGGTAGAAATTGTCGACCTTCGCGTCCGACTCCGGGAGGCTGTCGGTCGACACGCGGTAGCTCAGGTCGTCGTACAGGTCGCTGAACGCCGCGACCAGGAGCGGAGCGGCCCGGGGGCGGGCCGCAACGGCGCCCGCCTCGTCCGTCCCGGCGACCAGGCTCTTGCGGGAATCTATGAACGACCGGAAGACCCCGTGCTTCTCGGCCGACCCGGAGTTCATCGCGGCCTCGTCGGCCTGGAGGCTCGGGATCACGTTGCCCTTCGGGTCCGGCACCGGCATGTCGAGGAGCGCTATCTGGTTGGCCATCATGTAGACGGTCCTGAGGTTCCTGAGGACGTCCCGCATCCCGCTCCTCCTGTGGCCGGGCGCCAGGTCACGGACGTGGGCGGTCATGGCCTCGGCAAGGATGATGCTCCCCAGGCTCTCGGTCAGGAAGACCGTCGGGGCCGAGTGCCTCTTCGTCCCGGCCGCGTCGCCCTGGTCGGGATCGAGCTCCCCCGTGTAGAACAGCTCAAGCGCATGGGACGCCGTCTTCCCGATGATGTTGCCGTCAAATCCCCGGGCGTAGAGCACCGCGTCGGAGAGGTTCTCGTCCAGGGTGTCGCGGATCACCTGGTTGACCACGGGGCGGTACTGCTCCTCGTCATTGAACCCGGAGTTGTTCCCGTTCCTGAAGCGCCACGCCTTGAAGGGGTCCGTGAGCAGGCTCCAGGTGAGCTCATACGCGACGACGCACGTCTTCCCGCTCCCGTCCACGATCCGGTAGACCTGCAGCTTGCCGCAGAAATCGGCCGCGGGATACTCGGCCTGGTTCGGGGGATTCGGGTTGGAGGTGGTCGCCGCGGGCTCCATCCAGCGCACGGGTTGCGCCGGGGTGCATATGGAGACCGTCCAGCCGTGCTCCTTCGCCTTCGGGTCCGCGACAAAGTAGTCCAGGTAGCCCGACTCGGCCCAGCCCACCGGGTGGCTGTGGATGCCGTGAATCATGAAAAGGCGCACCGGGCCCCCGCCCTGCCCCTGCTCGTACGCCAGGTCGACGAGGCCGGTCAGCGGGAACTTGGCCTCCGACGCGCTGGTCATCGGCGGGTTTCTCGAGCGGAACTGGCAGCCCGCGGCGCCCAGCACAATCCCGGCGGCAAACAGGAGCCTGAGGGGCCGGGTCAAGGGGCGGGGGTGTCGCATTTCGGGATCGTCCACCCCGCCCTCCCGCTGGCAAGCAGCCAGAATACCTGAAATCACGTAGGGGCCGGCGGCCGGCTAGGAAACCTGCCGCGCGCGCGCGCAAAAGCAAA
>DATNLY010000332.1:0-2371 GCA_035602635.1 Opitutaceae bacterium
TCCTTGATCCCGCCCTTGACGACGTCCTTAAGGAAGATGACGCCGAGCGTCTCGCGGCCCTCCGCGACGACGAGCGGCGTGCCGCCCTTCCTGGAGATGTCGTCCACCGCCGCCGTGACGGGCTCCGGATAGACGCCCCCCTTGGACTCGACCCAGGCCCTGACGCTGGCAGCCGCGCCCTTGCGGATCAAGCGGGCGGGCGCGCCGTCCTCGGACGCAAGGTCGACCCCGCTCATGCGTGTCTGGGCCGTGAAGGGAACAAAGGTCGCGCGCTGCGCCGACAGGTCCCTGCCGCGCAGGTTGAATTTCTCCTTGGCGAGTATGACGATGCTGCGCCCTTCCGGTGTCTCGTCGGCAAGCGAGGCGAGCTGGGCGGCGTCGGCGAGGCGCTCGGTTGAGATGCCGGGCGCCGGAATGAACTCCGAGGCCATGCGGTTGCCGAGCGTGATCGTGCCGGTCTTGTCCAGCAGAAGGACGTCGATGTCCCCCGCGGCCTCGACGGCCCGGCCGCTCATGGCGAGCACGTTGCGCTGGAGCAGCCGGTCCATGCCGGCGATGCCGATCGCGCTCAGGAGCCCGCCGATCGTCGTCGGGATGAGGCAGACAAGGAGGGCGATAAGCGCGGTTATCGTGAACCCGACGCTGGCATAGATGCCGAACGGCTTGAGCGTGATGATGACCAGCAGGAATATGAACGTGAGGGCGGACAGCAGGATCGTGAGCGCGATCTCATTCGGCGTCTTCTGGCGCTTGGCGCCCTCGACCAGGCTGATCATGTGGTCGAGAAACCCCTCGCCGGGATTCGCGGTTATGCGGATCAGGAGGTTGTCGGAAAGGACGCAGGTGCCGCCGGTGACCGCGCTGCGGTCGCCTCCCGCCTCCCTGATCACCGGCGCGGACTCCCCCGTGATTGCCGACTCGTCGACGGAGGCCGCCCCCTCGACCACCTCCCCGTCGCCGGGGATGAGGTCGCCCGCGGCCACGACCACGAGGTCCCCCTTGCGCAGGACCGAGGCGTCCACGGACTCGGTCGCGCCGTCCTTGCGGCGGCGCTTGGCGACAAGCTGCTTGCGCGATGCGCGCAGGGCCCGGGCCTGCGCCTTCCCCCGGCCCTCGGCCACGGCCTCCGCGAAATTGGCGAAGATCACCGTGAAAAACAGCCATAGGGCGATCTGCAGGACATAGCCAAAAGGCTCCTTGGACGTGAAGAGCTGCTGGAACGTGAGAAGGGAGCCGACCAGCGTCACGAACATCACGGGGTTCTTGAGCTGCTGGCGCGGGTCCAGCTTCGTGAACGAGTCCACGACCGCCTTCTGCATGATGTCGCGGTCAAAGAGGGAGACTGATTTCGTGCTCATCGTCGGGTTCGGGAGGCTGGGATTGGCGGGTTTGGCGGCGGCCTAGAAGAGGCTTCCGGCGCCCATGAGGAAGTGCTCGACTATGGGGCCGATCGCCAGGGCGGGCAGGAATGTGAGCGCGCCCACGAGGACGACGGTTCCGATCAGCAGGATCATGAACGTGGGGCCCTCGGTCTTGAAGGTGCCGGCGCTGGCCGGGACGAGCTTCTTCGAGGCGAGGTTGCCCGCCAGCGCGAGGATGGGGACGATCATCAGGAAGCGGCCTATCAGCGTCGCGAGGCCGAGCGTCGTGTCCCAGTGCGGGTTGCCGTCCGCCGGGGCCGCGGTCAGGCCCGCGAAGGCGCTGCCGTTGTTGCCGACGCAGGAGCTGAAGGCGTAAAGCATCTCGCTGAAGCCGTGCGGGCCCGCGTTGTTGAGGCCCGCCTGGCCCCAGTCGGTCACGCTGGCCCAGGCCGTGAAGCCCAGGATCGTCGCCGAGAGCACCATGAGGACAAGCATCACGAGCTTCACGTCGTAGGCCTCGATCTTCTTTCCCAGGTACTCGGGGGTTCGGCCGACCATCAGGCCCGCTATGAACACCGCCAGGACGACAAAGATGAGCATGCCGTAGAGGCCCGCGCCGACGCCGCCAAAGATCACCTCGCCCGTCTCGATGTTGAACAGCGGGACCAGGCCGCCGAGCGGCGTGAAGGAGTCGTGCATCGCGTTGACGGCCCCGCACGAGGCGTCGGTGGTGATGGTCGCGAAGAGGGCGGAGTTGAAGATCCCGAAGCGCACCTCCTTGCCCTCCATGTTCCCGTCCGCCGCGGCGACACCGAGCTTCTGGTGGATCGGGTTGCCGCTCGCCTCGGCCCCCCAGCAGACGAGCACGCCGGCCGCGAACATCGCGAACATCGCGCCCCAGACGGCCCAGCCGTGCCTCTGGTTCTTCACCATGCGGCCCAGGTAGTACGTGAGCGCGCTCGGGATCGCGAAGATCGAGAGGATCTGGAGGAAGTTGGAGAGGGGGGTCG
>DATNLY010000345.1:0-2646 GCA_035602635.1 Opitutaceae bacterium
CTGCAGCCGGTCCCTGGCCAGGAGCGCCTCGGAGGGAAGCCTCCTGTGGCCCTCCAGCCCCTCGGTGTCCCACTCCTTCCCTGGGCCTGCCGCCCCGAAGGTCGCCGAGGACTCGTCGATCTCCGAGAATCCGAACGCGGCGGCGCACCCGGACAGGAGCTGGGAAAGGCCGCCGGAGCCGTCCTGCGCGAAAGACCGGAACTCCTCCTCGAGGGCGGCGGGCTCGACCAGGGCCAGGTGGGAGAGGGGGCTCAGGTAGTCGGAGATTCCCGTCTTGGCGGACTCGAGGCGCAGTCGGGGCGACGCGCCGACGCAGATGCCCTCGACGCGCGCCCCGGAGCGCTGGGTCACCGGGTCGAACGCGCGGATGTCCTCGATCACGTCCCCGAAGAAGTCGAGCCGGTACGGCTCAGTGGCCGTGACCGGGTAGACGTCGATGATGCCCCCCCGGACGGCGTAGTGGCCGGGGGCCTCGCAGACCGCCTCGCAGTCGTAGTCGAGGTCGCGGAGCTTCCCAAGGAGCCCCTGGAACGGCTGGGTGCTCCCGCGCGAGATTGCGATCTCGCTCGCCGCGTAATGCTCGATCGCGGGCACGGGCTGGAGCAGCGACGAGGGCGTCGCGAAAACGGCCAGCGGCGCCGGGCGCGCGGCGGCATTCCCCGCGCGGGCCGCCCGCAGGCGGGTGAGCACCGTGAGCCGGTCGCCCGACGCCGCGAACGCCTCGCGCATGTCGCGGCTGTCCGGGATCGACTCCGGGAACACCAGTGCCTCCGGCTGCGGGTCCGCGCCAAAGGCCCGCGAGAAGAAGGCGACGTCCTCGGCGAGCTGCTCGGCGGACCGGAGGTCCTGGGCCACGACCACCCACACCGGGGACGCATGGACGCGCATCGCCTCGGCGATCACGGCCGCGCGGGCCGCCGGGCAGACACCGACGATCCTGTGCAGGGAGCCTCCGGTCATCCCGCGGGTGGGCCCGCGTCCAGCGTCGCGAGCGCCGCCCTCGCCGCATCCTCCTCCGCGAGCTTCTTTGAGGTTCCCCGGCCCAGCCCGATCCGGCGCTCAAGGAGGAGCACCGCGACCTCGAACTCGCGGTTGTGGTCGGCTCCCTCCGTCGAAAGCACCTCGTAGCGGATCGCCTGGTTGCCGTGGATGGGCTGGACGAGCTCCTGGAGGCGCCCCTTGGGGTTGGCGTGGCCCTCGAGCGAGGCCAGGCGAGCGCGGAGGTCGCCGTAGATGCCGAGCACCGTCCTGCGGGCGCTCTCGATCCCGCCGTCGAGCTCGATCGCGCCCACCAGGGCCTCGAAGGCGTCCTCCAGGGCCGCGTCCCTGGCCCGCCCGCCGGTCGCCTCCTCGTTCGCGCCGAGGCGCAGGCAGGCGTCGACCCCGGTCTCGCGCGCGAGGAGGGCGAGGAACTCGCCCTTGCCGAGGACCGCGCGGCGCTTGGTGAGGTCGCCCTCGCGGCCGTCGGGATAGAGCGCGAAGAGCGCCTCGGTCAGGATCAGCTGGAGGACGGAGTCCCCGAGGAACTCCAGGCGCTGGTTGTTGCCCGGGGAGGACGGGTTGTCGTGGAGCCACGACGCGTGGGTGAGCGCGCGCTCGAGGTGGGCCGTGTCGCGGAAGACGTACCCGATCCGGCCCTGGAGGCTGCCAAGGTCGCCGTTCATGAGCTCGCGCTCGTGTAGCGCCTCAGTCCGCTCCTGAAGACCGCCACCGAGAAGGCGAACCAGGCCACCGTGGCGGCGCAGAGGCCCGCGGCCCACGAGGGCTGGAACCCGTAGAGCAGCGTGCGGGCGGGGGCGTTGCTGACGACCACCACGGGCAGCACCCACACGAAGAGGATGCTCAGGACGCCCTTGAACGCCTTGCTGGGCAGCCGGGAGAACTCCATGAGCGTGAAGTAGCTCCCCTCCACGCCCTGGGAGCTCGTTATCCAGAACGAGAGGGACATCGCAAGGACGAGCGCGCTGTAGTGGATCACGACCCCGCAGGCCAGCATGCACCCATAGAGGGCCAGGTCCCCAAGCCCGGGATGGAGCCCCAGCTTCCTCACGGAATAGGCGACCAGCGCCGCGGCGACGACCGAGTTAAGGAGCCCGTCGAGCTCGAGCTTGCGGGTCGAGGCCATGAAGAGCGGGTCGCCCGGCTGGGCGAGGACGAAGTCGAACGCGCCGCTCCGGACGTTGCGCCCCATCTCGAAGATGCCGCTCCAGAAGAACCCCATGAGGAAGCGCTGGACCAGCATCGACGTGCCGACAAGGACCAGCATCTCGTACATGCTCCAACCGGCGACCGAGGAGGTGTGGCTGTAGATCACCCCGACCATCACGATGTTGACCGATATCCACAGGAGCTCGACGGAGGACCAGACGAGGAGGTCGCCCCGGAACATGGTGGCCCGCACGAGCGAGTATCGGGCGCTGGCGATCCAGATGCGAAGGTAATGGGAGAAGGTGCCCATGTCTCGATTCCGTTGGCTCAGCCCCCGGCGGCCGTGTGGTGTCTGAGGCCGCGCCGCCAGATGAACTCGGCAAGGCTGACAAGGGCGATGGCCCAGAGCGCCTGGATCGCCAGCCCCTGCACGGCAAAGTCAAGGCCCTGCCTGCCCGTCAGGATGGCGGCGGGGAAGTAGGACTGGTAGAAGAACGG
>DATNLY010000046.1:0-2262 GCA_035602635.1 Opitutaceae bacterium
CTCGCGGGCGACATCCTGCGCCGTCTTCACGAAGATCCCGGCGGGCGCGCGGGAATGCGGCGCCTCCTCGGCCTTGGCCGCGGGGGAAGCCGGGGCAGCCATTGCGGGCGCCGGGGCGGCCTTGGACGCGAATTCCTTGTCGATCTCCTCTATGTAGATCTTGCTCACCGTGCTCGAGACGGACTTCGTGTCGGCCG
The DNA here is from genome assembly GCA_035602635.1 of Opitutaceae bacterium. Taxonomy (GTDB): domain Bacteria; phylum Verrucomicrobiota; class Verrucomicrobiia; order Opitutales; family Opitutaceae; genus Palsa-1447. The sequence goes on from DATNLY010000046.1 coordinate 198, forward strand.
CGACGTATCCACGCTCCTTGAGGAGGGCCAGCATTTCGCGGCCCTCCATGTTGTGCTTCTTTGCGAGCTCGTGGATGCGGGTGCTCATTCGGCTGTCGAGGGGCCCCCTAGGTCGTCACGCGCAGGATCACGTCCTGCGCCTCCTCGGCGGTGAAGCCCGCTCCCACGAGGTCGTCGGCGACGACCCCCTCGAATGCGGCGGGGGAGTTGATGCCCATGTCGACCAGGCGGCCGGCGATCGCGGGATCCAGGCCTAGCGCCTTGACGAGGGCCGCCACCGCGCTGCCACGCGGATCGGCGCCCTCGGCCTTGAACTCCTCGATGTCGATGCGCCAGCCTATGAGCCGCGACGTCAGGCGCGCGTTCTGCCCCTTGCGCCCGATCGCGATCGCGAGGTCGTCGGTCGCCACCTTCAGGAGGATGCGGCGGTTGCGCTCGTCTATGATGATCTCGCGCGGCACGGCGGGCTTCAGGGCCTCGATCACCATCTCGCGGGGGTCGGCAAAGTACTTTATGATGTCGATCTTCTCGCCGCCCAGCTCGCGCACGATCGTCTTAACCCTGGCGCCGCGCGCGCCCACGCAAGCGCCGACCGGGTCGACCTTCGCGTCCTTCGAGGAAACGGCGATCTTGGTGCGGTAGCTGGGCTCGCGGGCAAACGCCTCGATCTTGACGGTGCCGTCGGCGATCTCGGTGACCTCGAGCTCAAAGAGCCTCCTGACAAACTTCGGGCTCGCGCGCGTCAGTATGATCTCGGGGCCGCGCGGCGAGTTCTCGATCTCGAGCAGCAGGCAACGGATGCGGTCACCGGGCTGGTACTCCTCCCCGGGCACCTGTTCCTTGGCGGGCATGACCGCCTCGGCCTTGCCTATGTCGATGTAGATGTCGTTGCGCTCCCTGCGCCGGACCGTGCCAGTCACGATGTTTCCCACCTGGTCCTTGAAGTCGTCATAGATGCGGTCCTTCTCGAACTGGCGAAGCCTCTGCATGACGGCCTGGCGCGCGGTCTGAGCCGCTATGCGGCCGAGTGTCGACGGGTCTATCTCCTTCTCCACGAACTCGCCGATCGCGGCGCCGGCCTTTACGGCCTGCGCCTTCTCGACGTGGATCTCGGTCTTGGGGTTGCTGACCGAATCCACCACCTTCATCAGGGCCCACGCATGGAGCTGCCCGTTCTTGGGATTGATGTCTATCTTCAGCTCCTGACCGGAGTTAACCCCCTTCTGGGCCGCAGTCTTAAGAGCATTTGCTATCGTCGCGATCATGTCGGCGCGCGGAATGCCCTTTTCCTTCTCCATATACTCCAAGACGGAGAGAATTTCGCTGCTCATAGGTTTGGATTGTGGGAAAAAAAAAGCGGGCCCCAGGGCCCACTTTAAACTAAAGTGAGTGTTTTAACGAACGTGCACGATACCCTTCGGGCCCGAAACTTGTCAAGCCTACCGCCCTGCGTGGCGGTGACACGTCCCGGGTGCCGCCCACACGCAAACAAGTCTCGAAAATTGGCGGAGGAGGAGGGATTCGAACCCCCGGTGAGCTTGCGCCCACGTCTGATTTCAAGTCAGGTGCCTTAAACCAGCTCAGCCACTCCTCCGATTCGCAACATCAAGGTGATGGGGGGAGGGTCAACGTCAATCGATTAGGCGGCCCCGTGCACCTATCGCAGCGCATAGAGCTGGCCGCCGCTCAGGTGCGTGATTCCCCTGCTTTGCCACGGAAGGTAGAACAGACGGCCGAGATGCCGCCGCGTCCCCCGGATGACGCGGCGAATCTCCCTCTTTAATTTGTCCCGCTCGTCGCGTCCGCCGGGGTTCTCCCAGGCCCTTTGATAGTCGCTTTGCCGGGGCGCCGCCTGAAGCTCCGCGACATCCTCAACCTTTCGCGCGATGGCGGCGACCAGGTACGGCTTGGCCGAAACGAACTCAATCCGCTCCCCCTCGGACGCCGGGTCGGCAACCCTGAAGAAGGGGCCCCCGGGGCGGACCTCGGCCAGCAGGACAGCGACAATTCTGAATCCGTTGGCTCCATTGAAGACGCGGTAGAAGAGCTCCGGACTGACCTGGTA
>DATNLY010000019.1:0-4938 GCA_035602635.1 Opitutaceae bacterium
CCCGCCCCGAAGACCGCGAGCGCCGTCGGCGGCTTGATGCTGTCGATGAAGACGCCCGGGGCGCCGGGAGACCGGGCCGGGCGCACCCTGTCCGCCAGCCCCGTCCCAAGGGCGCCCCCGGCATCCTCCCAGACGACCGCCAGCTCGGTGGCGCGGCCGTGGCCCAGGTTCTCGGCCGCCGCGACCGCCCAGTCGGGCCTTGCGGCAATGGGCTCCAGCAGGATCCGCACGACGCCGTGGCAGCCGAGGCCCACCCCCCAGATCAGGTCGTTCTCCGCCGTCGTGTCGTAGACGACGATTTCCGGCCGGCCCGTGGCCCGCACCCGGCCGGACCGCTCGACAAGGTCCTCCTCAAGGCATCCCCCGCTGATCGAGCCGATCCGGGCGCCGTCCCCGGCGATGAGCATCCTCGCCCCCGGCCTCCGGTAGGACGAACCCTCGACCGCCACCAGGGTTGCCAGCACGCATCCCCTCTCGGCTGCGAGAAGGCGGCCGACGATCTCCTGGCACACGTTCATCGGGCGCTGGACCGACCGGCCTGGCCCCGCCTCAGGACCATGAAAGGCCGGTCCGGGATATGGGAAGCTGGCGCACCCGCTTTCCCGTCGCGGCGAAGATCGCGTTGCAGACGGCCGGGGCCAGCGGAGGAAGGGCCGGCTCGCCAAGGCCCGTGGGGGGATAGTCGGTCTTGAGGAAGTGGATCTCGATGTCGCGGGGCGCGTCCGGCATCCGCAGCATCGTGTAGTCGTGGAAATTGCTCTGCACCACCCGGCCCTTCTGGATGTCGAGCTCCTGGCGCCATGCGGCGTTGAGGCCGTCGATGATCGATCCCTGCACCTGGTTCTCGGCGCCGCTCAGGTTCACGATCTGGGAGCCCACATCCACGGCCGCCACGACGCGGTCGACCTTGAGCCCGCCGCCCGGGGAGACCGTCACCTCGGCCACCTCGGCGATATAGCCCTGGTGGCTGAAGAAATAGCCCAGCCCCATGCCGCTGCCCCGCGGCATCGCCTTGCCCCAGCCGGACAGATCGGCGACCTGGCGGAGCACGTTGCGCATCCTCGCCGCGTTGTACGGGCGGCCCTTGGGGCCCGTGCCCGGCAGGAGGTCCTTGTCGCCGAGCACGTCGAGGTTGAATTCCACCGGGTCCCGGCCCGCGGCGTGGGCGAGCTCGTCAAGGAAGCAGCAGATCGTCCAGGCGAAGGTGTTGCTTCCCGGCGCCCGCCACGGTCCCTGGGGAATCTCGTTGTCGAGCTTGCTCGCCAGCAGGAGGTAGTTGGGGACGAAGCGCGCCGGGAACTCGTCCGCCCCCAGGGCCGAGCCGAAGTGGACATGGTGGCTGCGCCAGGCGCTCAGCTTTCCCTTGGAGTCGACCGCGCCCTTCATGAAGTGGAAGCCGCCGGGCCGGAAGTGGTCGTGCTGGAGGTCGTCCGTCCTGTCCCAGGTGAGCTTGACGGGGACCTGGAGCCTCTGGGAGATAACCGCCGCCTCGGCCGCGAAGTCCGAGTCGAGCCTGCGGCCGAATCCGCCGCCGATGCGGGTCATGTTCACCTCGACCTTCTCCGGGGCGAACCCGAGGACGCTCGCGACGAGCTTCCGCAGCCCCTCCGGGCTCTGGGTGGGAGCCCAGATCTCGGCCCTGTCCGCGTGCACGTGCGCCAGGCAGTTCTGGGGCTCGAGGTTCGCGTGCGATATGAAGGGATAGGAGTACGAGGCCTCGACCACCTTCGCCGCGCCTTGGAACGCCTGGTCGACATCGCCGTCCCGGCGGACCTCGGTGACATTCGGCGCCCCCGGCGCGGAGGCCGAGATCGCCTTGGCCTGGCTCGCGAAATCATCCCAGCTGCTGTCGGGGAGGCGGCCCTCGGCCCACTGGACCTTCAGCTGCCTGCGCGCGCTGAACGCCGACCATGTGGAGTCGGCCACGATCGCGACGCCCGGGACGAGCCCGGTCACCCGGTCCGCGGGCACGGTCCGGTCCATGATGAAGGCGTCCACGACCCCGGGAAGCGCCTTCACCTCGTCCAGGTTGGCGCTCAGCGGATGGGAGCCCCACACGGGGCACTTCTCGTAGACGGCGAAGACCATGCCGGGCCGCGTCTGGTCTATCCCGAAGAGCGGCTGGCCGGTCACGATCATCGGGTTGTCGACGCCGCCGACCCTTGATCCAAGCAGGGTGAAGTCCTTGGGGTCCTTGAGCACGACCGAATCCGCCGGGGGCACGGGCAGCGCCGACGCCTTCGCCACCAGGTCTCCAAAGCTGAGCGTCCGGCCCGTCGGGGTGTGGCGGACCATGCCGGCGCCCGCCGCGCACTCGCCCACGGGCACGCCCCAGGTCTGCGCGGCCGCCTCCGTCAGCATCGTGCGCGCGGTCGCCCCGGCCTTGCGCATCAGGGTGTAGGACTGGGGGGTCGACGTGCTCCCGCCGGCGGACTGGTTGCCAAAGGAGCTGTTGACCGGCGCCGTGATCACGGTCACGTCCTTCCAATCGACCCCGAGCTCCTCGGCCACGACCATGGGGAGCGACGTCTTGATCCCCTGGCCGATCTCGGGCCTCGCCGAGTAGACGGTCACGCTCCCGTTGGGGGCTATCCGGATGAATGCGTTCGGGATGAAGACGCCGTCCACCTTCTCCTCTCCTGGTTTGCCGATCTCGGCCGCCCGCGCGTAGCACCCGAGAATGAGCCCCCCTCCGGCGATCGCCGCCAGCTTGACGAAAGACCGGCGGTCCAGCGGGGCTTGAAGCGCCGAGTTCATGCCCGGGCCTCCTTGCCCGCCGCGCCAAGCTCCGCCGCCCGGTGGATTGCGGCCCTGATCCGGTGATAGGTCGCGCAGCGGCAGAGATTTCCCGCCATCGCGTCGTCTATGTCCGCGTCGTTGGGATTGGGGTTGCCGGCGAGAAGCGCCGCCGCCGACATGATCTGGCCCGGCTGGCAGTAGCCGCACTGCGAGACGTCGAGCTCGCACCAGGCCTTCTGCAGCGGGTGGGTTCCGTCGCCTGACAGGCCCTCGATCGTCGTGATCCTTGAGGACGCCGCCGCCGACACAGGCGTCAGGCATCCCCTCGCCGGGGAGTCGTCCAGGTGAATGACGCAGGCGCCGCACTGGCCGATGCCGCAGCCGAACTTCGTGCCGACGAGCCCGAGGTGGTCCCTCAGGACCCAGAGGAGGGGGGTGTCGGGGGCGACATCCACCTCGCGGGACTTTCCGTTTATCTGGAGGGTGAACTTGCTCATTTGGGCAAACGGGGAAAGCGGCCCCAGCCTAGCCTGGGAACCCCCCCTGTCAAATCCCGGGACCCGCCGATCCGCGGGCCTCGGGCGAGTTCCACCGCGCCATCGCCAGGGCGAGCTCGTTGCGCCGCACCGGCTTTGAAAGATAGTCGTCCATTCCCGCGGAAAGGCACTTCTCGCGGTCGCCTGACATGGCGTTCGCGGTCATCGCGATGATTCGGACGGGCTTCCTCAGGCCCCCGCCTGCGTCCTTCTCCTCCTGGCGGATCAGCCGCGTCGCCTCATAGCCGTCCATCTCCGGCATCTGGCAGTCCATGAGGATGATGTCGTAGGTGATCTGCTTCATCGCCGAGAGCACCTCGTGCCCGTTGGCCACGGCGTCCGCGGAAAACCCGAGGGCCCGCAGCTGCGCCAGGGCCACCTTCTGGTTAACGATGTTGTCCTCGGCCAGGAGGATGCGCGCCTTCTGCACGTGGGCCACGTCGGCTGACGGACTCTCGGGGCGCTGGTCCTTGGCGGGCTTCGTGAACACGTGCTCGGCGGCAGCCCGGCCGAGGACGTTGACAAGGCAGTCGAAGAGGCGCGACTGCTTCACGGGCTTCACGAGGAACGCGTCCACCCCGGCCGCCTTCAGCTCCTCCTGCGTGTGCATGTTGCCCATCGAGGTGAGTATGATGAGTCGGGTGGCGGCGATCGCGGGGTCCGCCTTGATCGCCCTCGCGAGCGTCATCCCGTCCATCTCCGGCATCTGCATGTCGAGCAGCGCAAGCTCGTAGGGTTTGCCCTCCTTCACCGCGGCGCGGAGGAGGTCGAGCGCCTCAAAGCCGTTCGAGGCGCTTCCCTTCTGCATCTTCCAGGCGAAGAGCTGGTGCCTCAGGATCTGCCGGTTGGTGGCGTTGTCGTCGACGACCAGGACGCGCAGGTCGAACAGGTCGCGGAAATAGATCGACGGGGCCGGCTCCGCGGGCCCCGTCTGCTTTTCCAGGCGGGCGGTGAACCAGAAGGTCGAGCCCTTGCCGGCCTCGCTACGCACCCCGATCTCGCCGTTCATCATCGCCACCAGCTGCTTTGAGATGGCGAGCCCAAGGCCCGTGCCCCCGAATTTCCGCGTCGTCGAGCTGTCGGCCTGCGTGAAGGCCTGGAACAGGCGGTTCTGGACCTCGGTAGGGATGCCGATCCCCGTGTCCTTGATCGAGAAGCTCAGCCCGACGTCCTTGTCGGTCTCGCCTTCCTTCGCGATCCGGACGATCACCTCGCCCTTGTCCGTGAACTTTATGGCGTTGCCGATGAGGTTGGTGATCACCTGGCGCAGCCGGCCGGGGTCCCCCCTGAGGCGCACCGGGATATCGGGGGGTATCTCGCAGGCCAGCTCGATCCCCTTGAACCGCGCCCGCTCCGCGAACATGTCGAGCGAGCCCTCGACGGCCTCGACCAGGTCAAAGTCGAGCGTCTCGAACGAAAGCTTGCCCGCCTCGATCTTGGAGAAGTCCAGGATGTCGTTGATGATGGTGAGGAGCGAATCCGCGGAATTGCGGATCGTCTCCGCGAATTCCTGCTGGACCGCCGAAAGCTCGGTGTCGAGCAGGAGGCCGGTCATTCCGATCACGCCGTTCATCGGCGTGCGGATCTCGTGGCTCATGGTGGCCAGAAAATCGCTCTTGGCCCGGTTGGCCTCTTCGGCCGCGCTCTTGGCCGCGGTCAATTG
>DATNLY010000021.1:0-3066 GCA_035602635.1 Opitutaceae bacterium
CGCGGCCGAGCGGCCCCCCGCCTCGAGCGTGACAAGGGCGCCCGCGCCTATGCCGTCGCCGGGACCGAAGGCTCGCAGCTTGAGGGAATTCCAGGCGGCGATCGCGTCGGCGATCTCCGAGGCGAGCCGGGCCTGGCCGGCCGCAAGGTAGGCCGCGCTCTGGCTGCGCATGTCGAACCTGTCCTCGGCCCTGCTCTGCTCGTCCGTCGCCTCCTCCCGCGAGCCGATGGCGGCCTCCGTCTGCAGGGCAAGCTCGGCCTCAAGCTGCAAAATGACCGACCGGGTGAGCGCGCACTTGTCCATGGCGGGGTTTTGGCAATTATCGGCCCCTCCACGATGCCGTCAAAGCCCATCCCCGGATCCACGGGCGAGGTCCTCACCTGCCTGCCGTCCCCCTACGCCGCCCACCCAGCCACTGGGCTCCTCTACCTCCCGCGCTTCATCGCGAAGTGCAAGTACGTGAAGGAGCACGGGGCGCTTCCCGCGAGCTACGCAAAGAACTTCAAGCGGGGGCTCGACCGGTTCCTGTGCATGCACCTCGGGATCGACCCCGGCGCCGTCGAGAAGGTCGTGCGCGAAGCCGCCGACGACGCGGAGATCGAGCGGGGGCTCGCCCGCCTGATGCCCACGGACGTGCGGGCGCCGCGGTGGAACAGGGACCTCGTCCAGAAGGGGATGACCGAGGCCGGCAGGCAGTTCCTGGGGGAGGCGCTGGCGGCCATGGGGTGCGCGGACCGGGTCGACGACATCAAGAGCGTGCCCGACCTCATCGACTTCGACGAGGGGAGGATCGAATGATCAAGGGCCAGAGGGTCGTCTGCATCAACGACGCCTTCACCCCCGCGGTGAGGGCCATCTACCAGCAGCTCCCGAGGAAGGGCGACACGTACACCATCCGCGAGGTGTTCCTCGGCCGCGAGCGCGTCGTCAAGGGCGGCGACACGGCGACCGTGGGCCTCCTCCTTCGCGAGCTCCTGAACCCGCCCGACCCGTTCCACAAGGGCGGCGAGGAGCTGGGCTTCTCGTCCGAGCGGTTCGCCCCCCTCGAGGAGGCGACGCCCGAGGAGGAGGAAGAGCGCGAGGAGGCCGGGATCGGCGCGGGCAAGACCGGCCACTGGGCCGATTGACCCGGGGTCACTCGACAACCCGCACGGTGACCTCGCATTTCGCGACGGGGATCGCCTCCGCCTCGGAGGGGCGAACGAGGAAGAACCGCAGCACGCTCCTGCCGGGCTTCAGCGAATAGAACGACGATGCGGTCGTCGCCTTCCCCCCCGCCGCACCGGGGACCGCGGCCAGGGGCGTCAGCTGCTCGAGGACCGCGGTGTTGTTGGAGGCGATCTCCCAGATCAGCCCCGAGCCGGGCTCGGGACCGGGAAGGGCGACACGGACGGCCGAGACCAGCCCGATCTCGACCGGCGCCGTGGCATGGTCGGGCGACAGCTCGACCGTCAGGGTTTGCTTTGGCTGGCGCACGGGGGCGCTGTCGCATCCGGCCGCCAAGGCGAGGATGCCGATCGCCGCGGCGCGGGCTAGGAGCGGCAGGATCGTTCTCACCGGGGGTGCGGGACGAGCTCGGAGAAGGCCGGCCGGCCGACGTGGCGCCGGATGGACTCGAGGTTCTCGCGGACAAGGGCGCCCATCGACTCGCACCGCAGGTACTCGGGCCGGCCGTAGTGCTCGCCGAGGGACTCGCGAAGCATGTGGACCTTCTCAGGCGGCGAGATCGGGTCCTTCTCCATTGCCGCAAGAAGAAGGCCAAAGCGGGCCGCCGCAAGCTCGGCCCGCTGGAGCATGAGCGTCTGCTCCTCCCGCTGGTACTGGTGCGCGGTCTCGATGCGCAGGTGCCTGGCGCAGAACAGCGCAAGCGGCGCGTTTTCCTTGAAGAACTGCGGCCTGTAGTAGTTCCTGCGTCCGTTGTAGCTCTGCTGGTCGAAATCCATCGCCCGGACCCGCAGCTGGAAGTCCTCGAAGTCCGGGGTCACCACGAACACGAAGTTGTACGAGCGCATGTCGCCGAGGAGCCGGACGAAGCACCGCTCGTTGAACTTGACGAGCTCCTTGGCGACCCGGACCGGGCTGAGGTCGGGCCGGCGAAGCCAGTTGCTTATGAAGATGTCCCCCGGGATGCCCGGGATGTGCTCCTCCACGAGGGTGCTCCCGTGCGTGAGGAAATTGAGCCTGTTGGGGGAAAGCAGGTGCTCGAGCTCGAGCCCGTAGACCCGCGACGCGTCCGCCTTCTTGATGTAGAAGTAGTCCTGGTTGTCGTTGTACGCGTTCACGATCCGGATCCTGAACGGCGTCGAGTTGCCGAAGGTGCAGAAGTCCACGCGGTCCGCGTAGAGGTGCTCGACGACCGACTTGTCGCCGTCGACCTTGAGGAGCGCGTAGACCTCCTTGAGGGCCTCGTTGAGGGCCCGCATCTCGCTCCCGTCGTAGATCACGGTGTCCCACAGCGTGGGCTTGCCGTCGGCGTCCGTGAGGGGGATCACCTCGCTGAACCCGCGAAGCCGCTCGTAGGTGACCGGCAGTTCCCGTTCCCTCTTGTAGGTGCGCAGGTATCCGCGCAGCCCCTCGCCTATGGGGAACGTCGGCTTCTTCCGGGTGGCCGGGGGCGTCGTGTCCTGGACTTCGGCGGTTTCCATATGGGGGGCAGGCTTCAGTTCGGGGCCTGGGCTAAGGGATAAGCCCCCCCATGAATTCCGCCACCGCCATCGAGTCGAGCCGCGCCGGGTCGGAAAACAGCCCGATGACGTGGGGTGCCCGGGTCCCGCCGAAGTGCCCGCGCGCGGCCGCCTCGAACTTCGCGTGCAGGAGCGGGATTCCCTCGGCGCGGCGCCGGCGGTGGCCGACCGGGTACTCCACGCATACGCGCCGGGTTGACGAGCCGCCGCGGAAGAACGCCTGGACCGAGTTTGCTATCGAACGCTTGCCGGGGTCCAGGTAGTCGCGGGTGAAGGAAGGATTCTCCGCGACCTCCATGACGGCCCGGAGGGCGTCGATGCGGGGATCGGCGGACGCCGCGTCCTCGTAGTCGGGCGCGGCGAGCGAACCCTTGATCAGCCC
>DATNLY010000038.1:0-4048 GCA_035602635.1 Opitutaceae bacterium
AGATGTCGTCGCGCCCCGGCGCGACCGTCTTGGTCACCCCGGCGAACCACTCGTGGCCCGCCGCGCGCCCGGGGGCATGGCCACGCATCCACGTGTCCCAGGCGGCGACCTCGGAGGGAAGCACCTTCGTGTGGACGCGGACCCAGCCGAGCATCTGGGTGTCGCTGCGGCCCTTCCTCACCTCGGCGAGGAGCGCCTTGGCCTTGATCCCCGTGAAAACGAAGAAGTGCTGGTCGAGCGGGCAGTCGTAATTGTACTCGCCGTTCGTGCCGGCGGCGGTCGCGCGGGCCTTGTCGAGCAGCCGGGGCAGGTGGATGAAGCCGCCGAGCTGGACGCGCGGGCTGCGCGGGGGATGGCGGGTGAGGTCGGGCGCGGAGAGATTGATCATTGTTTTGGGCATGGCATCAGGATGGCACGATTTTCGCCGACCGCAATGCTATCGGGCGCCCGGGCGAAAGGCCCTCATCACCGACTCGTTGGTCTCCAGTCGCGGGCCGCCGATCAGGTCGATGCAGTAGGGAATCGCCGGGAAGACGGCCTCGAGGTTCTCGCGGATGGCCTTTGGGCGCCCCGGCAGGTTGACGATCAGCGTGCTCCCGCGCACCCCCGCCGCCTGCCTGGAGAGGATGGCCGTCGGGACGTGGGCCAGGGAGGCGGCCCTCATCAACTCGCCGAACCCTGGAAGCAGCTTGTCGCAGACGGCCTCTGTCGCCTCGGGCGTCACGTCCCTGGCCGCGGGCCCGGTGCCGCCCGTGGTGACGACGAGGCAGCACCCGGCCTCGTCCACCATCCTCGTCAGCTCGGATTCCAGGAGCGGCCTCTCGTCGGCGACCACCTTGTAGTCCAGTTCGAAGGGCGTCGACAGCCACTCGCGCAGGAGCGCGACGCAGGCCTTCCCCGGGGTGTCCTCGTAGACCCCGGCGCTCGCCCGGTCGGAGACGTTGATGACTCCTATGCGCGCGGTCACTTCGCCCCCGAGACGCTGCAGCTCGAGATTGCCCCAAGCATCGCCTGGAACTCGGGGCCCTTCTCGTCGTCAAAGAGCATGCTCGCCGACATCGTGATCTCGTCGCTCAGGTGGACCTCTCCCAGGGCGACGACCTTGAACTGGTCTGGCGCGGCGGGTTTTCCCACCATCGAGGCGTCCGTGAAGAGGCAGTAGACGCCGTACGAGCCCGGCACGGAGAACTCCCGGAGGACCTTCTTCTTCTCGAGCGAGGCGTCCACGAACTGGTCGCAGGCGCTCAGGACCTCGGCCTGGACCCTCTCCCTGGAGAGGGGCTCGGGGGTCTCGACGTAGACGAGCGAGAGGACGCATTTCGCGTTTGCGGCGCCGGGAGCGGACAGCGTGATCGCGTAGCCGGCGCCCTCCATCTTCTGCGCGGAATACGTCCAGTCCTTCGGGACGCTCATCGAGAACTTGCCGTGCGTCCCGAGGTCGAGCGTCTGCGCACCCGCGAGCGCGGGCAGGGCCAGGAGGGCGCAGAGAAGAAGGCTTCGCGTCATAAGGCCTGCAAGCCTCGGTCCCCGGACCACGCGGCGCAAATCGATTCGGGGGTCTGCCCCCGGGCGCGCAGCGCCCGCAGGCTGAGGGCGTCGTGGCGCTTGGCGAGCCTCGCGCCCGCCTCGTCGGCCATGAGCGGGCAGTGGCAGAAGCCGGGGATCTCAAGTCCGAGGGCGCGGTAGACCAGCACCTGGCGGAAGGTGGAGCGCACCAGGTCCTCGCCTCGCACCACCTCGGTGATCCCCATGGCCGCGTCGTCGACCGCGCATGCCAGCTGGTAGCTGGGGCAGTCGTCCCTGCGCCACACGGGGAAATCCCCGAAGTCCCGGCCCGCCACCGCGCTCTGCCTCCCCAGCCGGCCGTCGTCGAAGGAAAGCTCCTCGCCGTCGGGGACGCGCAGGCGCCAGTTGACGCCGACGGTTTCCCCGAGGGGCGGGAGCGCCGCGCCGGGGTCGGGGCGAAACGCCCTGGGGTACACGGGCTCGTCGTCGCCTCCCCCCTCGTGGGGCGCACCGGCGGCCTCGATCACGTCCCGCCGGGAGCGGGTGCAGGGATAGATGAGGCCGGCCGCGTGGAGGCTCTCCAGGGCCCTGCGGTAGAGGGGCCTGCGCTCGCTCTGGCTGTAGGGCGCGCACGGGCCCCCGATGTCGGGGCCCTCGGTCCAGGTCAGGCCCAGCCAGCGCAGGTCCTCAATCATGGCCCTGGCGAAATCCATCCGGAAGCGCGCCGCATCGAGGTCGTCACTGCGCAGGACGAGGGTGCCGCCGCGGGCCTCGGCGCGCCGGGCCGCGACCCAGAACGTGCGGGCGTGGCCGAGGTGGAGGTAACCGGTGGGGGAGGGGGCGAGGCGCCCCCGGTAGCCGGGACGGGTCACGGTTTTGGTTTCATTTTGGGACGGCGGCCCCCATCGTGGCCGCCGGCACCCCCATGGCAAAGCTCCTGTGCGTCTACTGCGGCTCCTCCTCCAGGCTCGACCCCAAGTACTATTCGGCGGCCGAGGCCGTCGGCAGGTCCATGGTCGCCCACGGGTGGGGCCTGGTGTACGGCGGCGGAAATGTCGGGATGATGGCCTCGGTCGCACGGGCCGTGACGGGAAGCGGGGGCCATGTGGTCGGGGTGATCCCCGAGTTCATGAGGGACCGCGAGCTCGCCTACGACAAGGCCAACGAGCTCATCACGGTGGAATCCATGCGAGAGAGGAAGCGCCTGATGGAGGAGAGGGCGGCGGCGTTCCTTGCCCTTCCGGGGGGCATTGGGACGCTCGAGGAGCTATCGGAGATCATGACGCTCCGGTACATCAACCGGATCGACAAGCCGGTCGTCCTCCTGAACCAGGACGGGTATTTTGACGACCTCCTGCGGTTCTTCGAGCGCATGACGCGCGAGCGCTTCAAGTCGGCGGGCATGCAGTCGATCCTCTCCGTCGCCAGGACGGTGGAGGAGATCTGGCCGCTCCTCGGCGCACCAGGGACGTTCGAGGCCGACGCCATTTGGCGGGAGGGACGGCGACCGGATGCAGCTCCACGGGGTCCTTGATCTGCTCAGGGCGCATTCCGCGCTCCCGCTCTCCCGCGAGGAGGCCGCCGCCGTGCGGGATACGATCGCATTCGCGGGGGCCCATCCCGACTGCCTGTTGCGCTCGTGCGCCCCGGGCCACCTCACCGGATCGGCATGGGTCGTCTGCCCGGACCGGCGGCGGACGCTCCTCACCCACCACCGAAAGCTCGGCAAGTGGCTCCAGCTTGGCGGCCACGCGGACGGGGAGGCCGACCTGCTTGCCGTCGCCATGCGGGAGGCGCGGGAGGAAAGCGGCCTCGCGCGGATCGTGGCCGTCGACACGCGCCTGTTTGACGTCGACAGGCACTGGATTCCGGAGCGCAAGGGGGAGCCGGGCCACTGGCACCACGACCTGAGGTTCATGCTCGTGGCCGACCCCTCGGAGCCGCTCACGGTTACGGACGAGTCGAGGGCGCTTGCGTGGGTCGAGGTTGCAGGGGTTTTCGCCCTCAATCCCGAGGAGTCGATGATGCGCATGGTCCGCAAGACCATGGAGGCGCGCCTCTAGCACCGGTTCACTTCGGGGGGGCGCGCCAGAGGTAGACGACCTCGCTGCCCGGAACCCAGCCGGTCTCGCCGTTCGGGAACGACAGGCGCACCCATTCCAGGAAGGCCCTGTCGGCGACCGCCACGCTCCCGGCCGCCAGCGTCGTCGTCTTCTGCGAGACATCGGCCTCGGTGGGGATCGAGCGCAGGCTTCCCGAGCGCCAAACGACGACAGCGCGCGTGTCGGCCATGATACCGTAGGAGCGGTACCCCACGAACGAGGCGGCGCCGACCGCGAGCGAGAGGGCGAGGGCGCCAAGCGCCATGGGAAGCGCCCACGACCGGCGCGGACCCCCGTAGGCCGAGGCAAGGGCGAGGGCGAGCGCCGCCGCCGCGAGCGCGCAGGCGGCGAGGCCGGCCCGCTGCCAGCCGCCCGGGGACTCGAGCCTGGCCAGCGACTCAACCGGGCCGGGCTGCACCAGGGCGTCCAGCGGCTCCGGG
>DATNLY010000077.1:0-2078 GCA_035602635.1 Opitutaceae bacterium
CCAGGTTCATGGCCGGAGAGCCGATGAAGCCGGCGACGAAGGCGTTCACCGGCGTTTCGTACAGAACTCGGGGCGTGTCGCATTGTTGAAGCACGCCGTCCTTCATCACCGCGACGCGGTCGCCCATGGTCATCGCCTCGACCTGGTCGTGGGTCACGTAGATCATCGTCGCGCCCAGGCGCGCGTGCAGCTTGGAGATCTCGGTGCGGGTCGAGACCCGCATCTTTGCGTCCAGGTTGGAGAGCGGCTCATCGAAGAGGAAGACCTTCGGCTTGCGCACGATGGCGCGCCCGAGAGCGACCCGCTGCCTCTGCCCGCCCGAGAGCGCCCTCGGCCTGCGTCCCAGGCAGTCCTCGAGGCCCAGCATCGCCGCGGCCTCGCGCACGCGGGCGTCGATCTCGGCCTTGGGGACCTTGCGCAGCTTCAGCCCGAAGGCCATGTTCTCGTAGACGCTCATGTGCGGGTAGAGGGCGTAGTTCTGGAAGACCATCGCGATGTCGCGGTCCTTCGGGAGGACGTCGTTCGCCACCTGCCCGTCGATGGTCACCGTGCCGGAGGTGATCTCCTCGAGGCCCGCGATCATCCGCAGCGTCGTCGACTTGCCGCAGCCCGACGGGCCCACGAGCACCATGAACTCACGGTCCTCGACCTCCAGGCTGATGCCCTTCACGGCGCCCACCCCCGGTCCGCCCTTCTCGGGGTAGGTCTTCACGAGGTTCTTGAGTTCGACTCGCGCCATGGTTCAGGGTGCGTTGGGCTGGCGTGGGCCCTGCGGCAAGATCGGTCTTGCCAGGGCAGTGGTGGGTAAACAGAACGAATGCCCCGCGCTGGCAACCCCAAAGAATCCCGAGAAACTTCCATGACGCCCCAGGCCGGGCGACCCGAGACTCGGCGATGAATCACTTCGGCATAGACTTGGGCGGCACGAAGATCGAGGGGGTCGTGGTCAGCAGGTCCCGGCCCGGCCACGCGCTCTGCCGCCTGCGCGTGCCGACGGGGGGCTCCCGGGGCTACCCGCACGTGATCGCGCAGGTGGCGAAGCTGGTGCGCATGCTGGAGCGCCGCTCGGGCCGCAGGCGGCCGAGGTGGATCGGGTTCGGGACGCCCGGCGTCATCGACCCCGCCGCCGGCGTCCTCAAGAATTCCAACACGGCGTGCCTCAACGGCCGCCGGCTCGGCGCCGACTTGGCCGCCGCGCTGGGAGTCGAGGTGCGGATCGCGAACGACGCGAACTGCTTCGCGCTCGCGGAGGCCACGCTCGGCGCAGGCCGCGGCCGGCGCGTCGTCCTCGGCCTCATCCTCGGGACGGGCTGCGGCGCCGGGATCGTCGTCGACGGCAGGGTCCTCGGCGGGCTGCACGGCATCGCCGGCGAATGGGGGCACAACCCGGTTTGCGGGGAGCGCGCGCCGTGCTACTGCGGGCGGCGCGGCTGCGTCGAGACGGTCATATCCGGGCCGGCGCTTGAGGCCCACTACCGGCGGCTCACGGGGCGCCGCGCCCGGCTGCCCGAGATCGCCGCGCGCGCCGCCTCCGGCGAGCGCGCCGCCGGCAGGACGCTGCGCCGCCTGAGGGAGAAGTTTGCCGAGGCCATCGCGGCGGTCCTGAACATCCTGGACCCGGACGCGGTCGTCATCGGCGGCGGCGTGGGCAACCTGGGGCTCCTCTATTCCGAGGCCGCGCACCGGGCGGTCCTCGGGCACCTCTTCAACGGGGAGCTGCGCACCGAGTTCCTGCGGCCGCTCCTCGGGGACAGCGCGGGGGTGTTCGGCGCGGCGATGCTCAGCGCCTCGTCCAGATCCGCAGGGAGGCCAAGAGGAAGTCCTCGAGCGCGGCGGACTCGTTCAGGTTGACCCGCAGGAGGCTGGCGGACCTCTCCAGGCAGTCCACCGAATCCGTGAAATTGCGGCCGGCGGAGCGCTCGCCGGAGCCGAGGAGACCCACGGTGTGCGCCCTCGCCGCCTCCTCGATGCCCGCGAACATGCGCAGCCGCAGCCCGACCGAGATCTCCGCCTCGATGGCCGCAAACTCGTCGTCCTCCAGCCCCTCCGGCAGGGACGCCTTGCGTCGCACGCCCTCC
>DATNLY010000338.1:0-5158 GCA_035602635.1 Opitutaceae bacterium
CGGCGCTACTGCGGCTCCGAGATGCTCAACCTCTGGCACCCGTTCACGCCCGCCGGCGTCGAGTCCACCTGGTCCCCGGTCCTGGAGACGAATGCCGCGGGTGCGCTCACGCGGCAGGCCTGGTATTTCAACTCCAACTTCCCATGGCCGGGCATGCTGATCTGCGCGCCGATCATCGGGCTCTGGTACTGGTGCACGGACCAGTACATCGTCCAGCGCGCCCTGGGCGCCCCGAATGAGCAGACGGCCCGCCGGGGCAGCATCTTCGCCGCGTTCCTGAAGCTCTTCCCGGTATTCCTGTTCATCATTCCCGGACTCATCTGCTTCGCGCTCGCGAAGAGCGGGAAGGTCGCCGAGCTGGGCATTATCATCGGGGCCAACGGCAAGGCGATTCCGTCCGAGGCGCAGGCGGCGTTTCCGCTCATGGTGAAGTACCTCCTGCCGCCCGGCCTGCGCGGGATCGTCGTCGCTGGGCTCCTCTCCGCGCTCATGGGATCCCTGGCCGGAGTCTTCAACGCCTGCTCGACGCTCTTCACGGTGGACATCTACCAGAAGTTCCGCCCGCTGGCCTCGCAGCACGAGCTCGTCCGCATGGGGCGCATTGCGACGGGGGCGATGATCGTCGTCGCCCTCGTGTGGATCCCGGTCATCCAGGGGGCCCACGGCCTCTACGGCTACCTCCAGACGGTCCAGGGCTACCTCGCGCCGCCGATCTTCGTCGTGTTCTTCTTCGGGGTCTTCTGGAAGCGGCTCAACGCCACGGGGTGCCTTTGGGCCATGGTGATCGGGTTCCTGGTGGGCGGATTCCGGCTCGCCGTGGACACGCCTGTCACGATGAAGCTCGCCGGGTATGAGAACGGCTATGCCCCGGGCTCGTTCCTGTGGGTCGTCAACAACATCAACTTCCAGTATTTCAGCGTCCTCATAACGGTCATCTCTGCCTTCGTGATGGTGGCCATGAGCTACGCGACCGCTGCGCCGGACTACGCCAGGATAAAGAACCTGACATTCGCGACCACATCGGAGGACGACAAGGCCCGCACGCGCGCCAGCTGGGGCGCGAGGGAGGTCGTGGCCTCGGTGTTCATCCTGGCCTGCATCGCGGCCACCTACGTCTTCTTCTCGGGCTGACAGACTGCTAGGGCAGGTCCGCCGCACCCCGGGGCAAACCCACATGCCGACTGCGCGAAATCCATCCCGGTGGCCCGCACTCCTCCTGGCGGCGGGGCTCTGCGCCGCGGCCGCGATGCCGGCGGCCGAGGGCCCGGCCAGGGTTCCCTTCGGCGCCGTGGACGGCCGGGACGTCGACCTCTATGTCCTGACGAACGCGAACGGCATCGTCGCGAAGGTCATGACCTACGGGGCCACGTTGACCGAGCTCGACACGCCCGACCGCGGCGGAAAGCCGGATGACATCGTCCTCGGCTTCGACAACCTGGCCGGATACCTGAAGAAGGAGCCCTACTTCGGCGCCATCGTGGGGCGCGTCGGCAACCGGATCGCAAAGGGCCGCTTCACGCTGGACGGGAAGGCCTACCAGCTGGCGACCAACGACGGGCCCAACCACCTGCACGGCGGCATCAAGGGCTTCGACAAGGTCGTGTGGGACGCGAGGGTCGTCCCAAGCGATGGCGGGCAGGCCGTGGAGTTCACCTATCTGAGCAGGGACGGCGAGGAGGGCTATCCCGGCAACTGCACGGTGAGGGCGACCTACCGCCTCTCCGACGCCAACGAGCTTTCGATCAGCTACGTGGTCACGACCGACAGGGACACTCCGGTCAACGTGACCAACCACAGCTACTTCAACCTCGGGGGCCCGGAGAGGGGCGGGATCCTTGACCACGTCCTGACCCTCAACGCGGACAGGTTCACCCCGGTCGACTCGACCCTGATCCCGACGGGGGAACTCAAGGACGTCGCGGGGACCCCGATGGACTTCCGCAAGCCGACGCGGGTGGGGGAGCACCTCGGGGAGGTGGGCAAGAATCCCATCGGCTACGACCACAACTACGTGCTCAACGGCGGCGGCGGGGCTCTTTCGCCGGTCGCGACCGTGTACGATCCGGCATCGGGCCGGGTGTTGGAGATCACGAGCACCGAGCCGGGCGTCCAGTTCTACAGCGGCAATTTCCTGGACGGGACGCTCACCGGGAAGAAGGGGGTCGTGTACAGGCAGTACTGGGGCCTCGCGCTGGAGCCGCAGCATTTCCCGGACTCGGTGAACCAGCCCAATTTTCCGTCCTACGTCCTGAAGGCGGGCCAGACGTACACGTCCGAGACGGTCTACAGGTTCTCGGACCGTTAGGAACCGGAGCGCCGCGCCGGGACGCGTTGGTTCATGGGGGCTCCGCGGCCCCAACCGTGAAGGGCCCGCTTGACGGGGGCCTTCCCCGGGCCCCAATCATTGCGCACCATGAAGCTCAAGTCCGCCCTCCTCTTCACCGCGCTTGTCGCGTTCTCGCCAACCAGCCGCCTCGCCGCCGATCCCGCGGCGCAGGCGACGCCGGCGCTCAAGGGCGACGCCGCCCGTCCCGAGGCGGCCCACTGGCTCCGCAGCGAGCTCTACTTCGGCGCCGGGCCCGCCGACGTGCAGGACGGCGGCATTGCCGAGATCCGCTGGCGCGGATTCCTCGACAAGGAGGTCACGCCGCGCTTCCCCGACGGGCTCACCGTCTTCGACGCCTACGGGCAGTGGCGCGACCGGGGCGGCGCGACGGGCCGGCTCTGGACCAAGGTGCTCGTCATCCTCCACGAGGACACGCCGGCAAACCGCGCGGCGATCGACGCCATCCGCCTGGCCTGGAAGGCCTCCACGCACGACCAGTCCGTGCTCCTGGTCACGGAGCCCGTGGACGTATCGTTCTGATCTGGCCTGCCCGGGGTCACTTGCCGACGAGGCCCTGCACCTCCTCCAGGATCCGGGAGAGGGGCGCCGTCTTCTCGACGTAGCACGAGACCTTCTTCTTCAGGGTCTCGCGGACGACCCTCGGATCGAACAGCACCCCCGTGAGCAGCATCATGGGCGTCTCGGGCAGGACCGCTTTCAGCCGGTCGATCATCTCCAGGCCGTCCGAGTTCTCAAGCTGCAGGTCGGTGATGACCAGGTCGGGGACGTCCTTGCCGACCGCGTCCTCGGCCTCGATGGCGGAGGAAACGGTCGTCACCCTGTAGCCCTTTCGCGAGAGGAACGACCCGAGCAGGTCGCGGATGGGGGCTTCGTCGTCGACGACAAGGATGTGCTTTTGCATGGTCTAGATCTGGTGCTCCAGCTTCTCCTCGGGCCGGATCACTTGAATTACTACAACGCCTCCTACCACCTTGTCACGGTCGCGCAGCGGGAAAAGCGCGACGCTCACGGGGATCCTCCGGCCGACCCTGTCCGCGATGGTGGCGGCCTGGTCCCGCAGGTCGCGCCCCTCGTTCATGGCCTGGGCTATCGGGTCCAGGACCGGCGCCCCTCCCTCCTGGGCCAGCCGCGCGAAGCTGGAGAACGGCCTGTTGATCAGCTCGTGCGGCTCGAAGCCCGTCACCCGGACGACCGCCAAGTTCACGCGCGATATGTTCGTCGCCTTCGTCAGCACCATCACCAGGTCGTTTATCGAGTTGATGATAAGCTGGTTGTAGTGGAGCTGGTGTTCGAGCCCCTGGTTCGCCCAGTGGCGCTCCATGTTCTCGGCCGTGAGCATCTCGTTTGCCGAGGCCAGCTCGGCCGTGCGCTCCCGCACCTTGGCCTCGAGCTGGCTGTTCGCTTCCTGGAGCGCGGCGGCGGCGGCGCGGCGCGCCGTGATATCGTCCCGGATCAGCCAGCCGGCGCCCGCAAGCAGGAGGAAGTCGAGGACCACCCCCGTCCACACGGTCCAGCGGGTCATCTGGGCCTGCACGAACGAAGCGGTGTCGCGCTCCGTCAGGAGGGCGAGCTCGTCGTCCTTGAGCCGCCCTATCGCCCGCTCGATCTCCTTCAGCGCAGGCTGCCCCGCGTCGTCGGACAGCATGGTGCGAACGGCGCCCATGTTTCCGGCCTGCCGGGCGGCGAGGACGCCCCGGATGAACGCGACCCGGGCTCCCACCAGGGAATCGATCCGGGCCACCTGGTCCCTCTGCGGGGGCTCGTTTCGGGTGAGCGCCGCCATGATCTCCAGGTGCTCGGAGACGTCCGAAAGCGCCTCGACGCCGGCGCGCCGGTCGGCGACGTCCCCGGTGACCACGAACGTGTGAGCGGCCCCGTCGCCGAGGTACAGGGCGGAGCGGAGGGCCTCCGTCTCCAGGATGACCGAGTGGGTGTGGTTCACCCAGTCGCTGCCGGCGACGGCCCGGTTGATGTTGCGCACCGAGTCGACGGCGACGACGACGAACACGCCGATGACCAGGAGGAAGAAAACCAGAATGCGCCTGATCGTCTTGTCCATCACGGGCCGGTCGGCATCACGAGCCGGACCCGGTCCGCGCGGCGCCGCCGGCGTCCGGATCCGTGTCCGGCGGGTCCGTCTTCACGACTGTCATCACCGCGCGCTTCACGTCCTCCTTGTAGGTGTACGTGAACTCCGACGCAAACGTCCAGTTTGCGTCGAAGGAGTTGGCCACCTCGGTCGCGATGTCGCGCAGCCTCCCGGCGGCGTGCTTCAGCTTGAACAGGTACTTCCGGTTGTTGTAGTCGAGGTAGGCGGTGCTCTCCCTCACGTAGCACACGGCGTGTCCCATGTTCTTGCCCACCATCTCGACCCGGATGAGCTTGGTCACGTAGCCGTCCTTCTTCAGGACGTAGTCGGCCATGACGGCGTAGTCGATGCAGTCGCCGCGCTGCGTCTGGAGGAAGACGTCGGGGTCCTGGACGTCGAAGGGGTGCAGCTCGAACTCGAAGTCCTCGAAATACCCCGCGAAGCGCTTCGGCGACATCTTCGAGTCGGACAGCAGGTCGGAAAGCGTGAACGCCCGCACCCCGGCGGCTGACAGCACCGCGAGTGCGACAAACGCGAGGAGCCTGAGGCCCGGTGCGCTGGGCTCGGCATTCATGCGCCAGACGGTGAACGGTTTGCCCGGGGCGCGCAATGGGGTAAATTTGGCGGGCCCGGGCCGCCAGGCGGGGGCTCTGCCGGGCTTGCTTTGACAGCGCCCGGGAAAGGCGCACACTTCCCCCTCACCCCATGAGACTCGGCAAAAA
>DATNLY010000079.1:0-5960 GCA_035602635.1 Opitutaceae bacterium
CTCGTAGACGGGCGCCTTGTGCGAGGTGGGCCGGATGCTCTCGATGCAGCCCCCCTGGTCGATCGCGATGTCGACGATGACGCTGCCCGGCCGCATCATGGCCACCATCCGGCGCGAGACGACGACGGGGGCCTTGGCCGCGGGGATGAGGACCGCGCCTATGAGCAGGTCCGCGTCCGCGACGCAGCTCTCGAGGTTGGCCGGGTTTGACATGAGGGTCACCACGCGCCCGCGGTATTCCGAGTCGAGGCCCTCGAGCTTGCGGGTGTCGAGGTCGAGCACGGTGACGCGCGCACCCATGCCGGCGGCCATCTGGACGGCGTGGGCTCCCGAGTTGCCCGCGCCAACGACGACGACATGGCCGGGGAGCGTTCCGGGAATCCCTCCCAGCAGCACACCGGAGCCCCCGTGCTGGGACTGCAGGAAGTAGGCCCCTATCTGGATGGCGAGCCTGCCCGCGATCTGCGACATCGGCTTTAGCAGGGGAAAGGATCCGTCCGCGCCCTCGACCGTCTCGTACGCTATCCCGAGGATCCCCTTCTTGAGGAGGACCTTGGCGAGTTCCGCACCGGCGGCCAGGTGCAGGTACGTGAAGAGGGCCTGGCCTTCCCGCAGGAGGCCGTACTCGGCGGGCAGCGGCTCCTTCACCTTGAGGATCAAGTCCGACGACCGCCAGACCCTGGCCGCGTCCGCGGCGAGCGCGGCGCCCGCGCCCCGGTACTCGGCGTCCGTGAAGCCGGCGCTCAGGCCGGCCGATTTCTGGACGATGACCCTTGCCCCGAGGGACACGCAACGGCGGCAGAGGCTCGGCGTCATCGAGACGCGGGTTTCGCCGATCTTAATCTCCTTCGGGACCCCTATTGTCATGGGAGGACCGTAGGGAGGGGGCCCGTGCGAGACAAGGGGCAACAGGCGCGGGGCTTGGAATCGGTCCCGGGATGCCTCAATCAGGGGTGATGCCGAAGATGATCAACATCATGGTGGCCTGCGCCGAGAACCGCGTGATCGGCCGCGGGAACCAGCTCCCCTGGAGGATCCCCGAGGACCTCAAGTTCTTCCATGACGAGACCGCGGGAAAGACGAACGTCCTCGGGCGGATCTGCTACGAGACATGGCCCCGCGTCCGCGAGGACGGCAGGCGGCCGATCGTGGTCACCAGCGACGCGTCGATCGAGCGCGAGGGCGTGCGGGTCGCCCGCTCGGTGCCCGAGGCCCTGGCGATTGCCGAGACGATGCCGGGCGAGATCTACGTGAACGGGGGTGAGCGGATCTACGGGGAGGTCCTCGCGCTCGACCGGCCGATGCGCCTCCACCTGACCCTCGTCCACGCCGAGGTCCCCGGGGACCGGTATTTCCCGGATTGGCGACACCTCGCCTGGCGAGAGGTGGAGCGCCGCGAGGGCTCCGACGAGAACTACCGCTACACCTTCTTCACGCTGGAGCGCTGACGGCCCCTCGCCAGCGCCGCGTGCGCCCTGGCGACCGCGACGTACTTCTTGGCCCACGCCCTCAAACCTCCCCGCTCCCTCTCGGTCAGCGGCCGCACGATCCGCGCAGGGGAGCCGTAGACGAGCGAGCCCGGCGGGCACGTGAAACCCTGGGCCACGAGGGAGTTGGCCCCGACGATGCTCTGGCTACCTATCCTCGACCCGTCGAGGATCGTGGACCCCATGCCGATCAGGCACTCGTCGCCAATCTTGCAGGCGTGCACGATGGCCCCGTGGCCGACCGTGCACCAGTCGCCGATGTGGGCGCCGAGCCCGTCGGCCAGGTGGACTATGGCGTTATCCTGGATGTTCGTCCCCTCCCCGACCCGGATCACGTTGATGTCGCCGCGCAGGACGGCGCCGTAGAACACGCTGGAGCGCGGCCCGAGGACGACGTCGCCGAGCACCGTCGCATTGGCGGCGATGAAGGCGGACCCGGCGGTGTGGGGTTCCCGGCCCAGGTGGCGTTTCAGGCGCTGCCTGGGCGTCATGGCTTCGGATCCTCCGGCTCATCCATCGCCCTGAGCGCCGAGATCTGTTCCCCAAACTTGGCGTAGATTGTCATGCAGAGGACAAACAGGATGGCGTAGGCGATCACCTCGGTCGAGACCCAGCCGGCGCCCCGCAGCCCCTGCGCCAGCGTCCTCCAAAGCGCCGCGGCAGCGAACGCGGCCGCAACCCAGCCGGCCACCGACCGCGCCACGCCCGCGCTCCTCATGATCTGGCGCCTCACGCCGGCGTCGTGCCTGGCGCGCCTGAAGTATTCCCGGAAGGATTCTCCCTCGATCTTTGTGTCCTGCATGGGTGCACGTGGGTGCCTCGCAGCCATCCCTTTAACGGACGGCAGTTGCACGGCAAGTAATCGATGTGCTCGGTACCCCCCGGCTCAGCGGCGCTTGGGGGTCACTTGCAGGGCGCCGGAATCACAGGGTAGCACAAAGGGCTAAAAAAAAAGCCTTGCCGTCCTATCCGTACTAGTTCATATAGTACGGTATGCTCCCGTTCTCGATCGACCTCAAGCCCGGCCTGCCGGTAGCGGAGCAGATCCTTTTCGCGGTCAAGAAGGCCGTTGTCGGCGGCCAGCTGTCGCCCGGCGCGCCCTTCCCGTCAGTCCGGTCGCTCAGCCAGGAGCTTAAGATCAACCCGAACACCGCGCACAAGGTGATAGCGGCGCTTGTCGCCCAAGGCGTGATCATCACGACCCCGGCCATTGGGAGCGTTGTCGCCGCGCGCGCCCCCGGCAGCGCCGGCGAACGCGCCGAGCTGCTGGGCCCGGAGCTCGAGCGCATGGTCGTCGAGGCCAAGAAGCTGGGGCTGACGATCGACGAGATGCAGGCCGGCCTCGCCGCCCAATGGAGGAAACTCTCGAGGAAATAATGCCGCGAAAAAAAGAACCATGAACATAATTGAAACACAGAACCTGTCGCGAAGCTTCCGAAACACGGAGGCGCTGAGCGGCCTCGATCTCTCCCTTCCCGAGGGTAAGGTGGCGGCGCTTCTCGGGCCCAACGGCGCCGGCAAGACGACCACGATCAAGCTCCTGATGAACCTGCTGGTCCCGACGGCCGGGACCGCGCGGGTGCTAGGAGTCGACTCAAGGAGGCTGGGCCCCGCCCAGTTCGCGCAAATTGGCTACGTGTCGGAGAACCAGCAGCTTCCCCTGTGGATGACGGTCGGGGGGCTTCTCGACTATTGCCGCCCCCTTTACCCGACGTGGGACAGGGATCTTGAGCGCACGCTTCTCAAGCAGTTTGACCTTCCGCTGGGCCGCAGGCTTCGGCTTTTGTCGCGGGGAATGCTGATGAAGGCGGCGCTTCTTTCGTCCATGGCGTACAGGCCGAAGCTCCTTGTGCTCGATGAGCCGTTCAGCGGCCTGGATCCCCTGGTGCGGGAGGAGTTTGTGCGCGGGGTGCTCGAGGTGTCGCTGTCCGGCGACTGGACGGTTCTCGTCTCGTCCCACGACATCGAGGAGGTGGAGCGCATCGCGGACCATGTCTTCCTCCTCGACCAGGGCCGGCTCGGCCTGAGCGAGTCCGCCGAGTCCCTCCAGAATCGGTTCCGGCAGGTCGAGGTCCAGCTGGAGGGCGATTCCCCCGCCCCTCCCCCAAACGCGCTCGAGTGGGACCGTTCGGGCGGGCTCCTCAGGTTCGTCGAGACCGGATATTCGGGTGAGGAAACCGAGCGGCAATGGCGGGAGCGTTTCCCGGGCGCGGTCGCCACCGCGAAGCCCATGGCGCTCAGGGAGATATTCCTAGCATTTGCCCGCGCGAGCCGGACGCAGTCGAAAGGAGTCGCGGCATGAACCTCGCCTGGCACATCGCAAAAAAGGACATGCGCCGCTTCTGGGCGCCGGCGGCGCTGCTCTGCGCCACCGCGGCGCTCCGGTTCGGCGTGGGAGCGAGTCTGCTCCTCTCGGACGATTCGGACCGGCTTCGGTTCGTTCGCATGCAGGTGTACGCAAACCTCCTTTGCGCCATCGGCCTCTTCGTCACCTACCTGCTCGTTGCGGCCATTGTCCATGAGGATGCGGTCGCGGGCCCAGAGTTCTGGCAGACGCGCCCGATCTCCGGCCTGAAACTGCTTGCGGGCAAGGCCCTGGGGCTCCTCCTGATGCTCGGCCTGCTTCCGGTCCTTGTTACCCTACCATGGTGGCTTTTCTGTGGATTGGGATGGCCGGAGATTTGCCGCGCCGCCGCCGAGACACTCGCTGTCCAGATGGGAGTCGTGATCCTCGCGCTCCCCCTGGCGGCCGTGACCAGGGAATACGGGCGCTTCCTCCTCTGGACAGTCGTCGGCGTTGTTGCGTTTCTCTCCACGGCCGCCTTGAGCGCCAGGCAGATCGTGACGACCGATCAGCTGACCTGGTCCGAGGCGACGCGAATGGTTGTGATCGGCCTAATCGCCGCGGCCGGCGGCGCCGTCACCGCGGTCCAGCAGTTCCTGACCCGGCGAACATGGCGGTCGATCGCCATCATCGCCGCAACCGGCCTCTTGATGGCGGCCGCACACCAATGGTGGACTCCCAACGGATCGGCCCTCTGGTCTCCAAGGCCAAGTGCACCCGCCGGCACCGCCAAGGATGTGAGGATCTCATTCGAAGGGGCCACGGACGGACCCACCCCGTCTGGCAACACCTTCGTCAATGTCGTCCTTCTCGCCCGGGGCGTTCCGCTCAATTACATCCTTCAGCCGTTCTATTCCGAGCAAAGCCTGCGGTGGGCGGATGGCAGGATCACCAAGCAGGCGCACCTCTACCCGTGGGGTGGAGAAGCGAGATACGCGATTGATCCGTATCATTTCCTGCGGATAGCGCAGGAGCCGGCTGGTCAACGCTTCATTCAGTACGCGATGCTCCACAACTGGATGCCGGTTCACGAAGGGGATTTGGAACCGAACGGGCAGTTCGATGAGGATTTCTTCCTTGTGCTCTCACCCGGCGAAACGGGGATGCTCGCCCGTGAAAAGCCGGCCTACGACGGCACCCTCTGGTTCCGATTGCTCAAGCCCGAACTGGTCGGCGAACAAAGCCTCGGCGCGGGAAGCGGGTTTGCCAGGGGTTCCATTCGCACGCGCGTCGCCGCCGTCCGCAAGGATGAGCGAACACAGGTCCTGCAGCTTTCGCTCATCGAGAGCGCGCCCGAGTCTCCTTGGAGCGACTTCCTAGAGGGAATGCAGCTCGCCGTCCCCAATGCGCATCCGTCCTACTACGCGGTGAATCGGGCAAGGACCTACGTCACCGAGGGGCTCAATGAGACGCGGAATCGCATCCTGATTGCAGGCGTTGCCATCGCCCTCCGGCGGGAGGCTTTCCGGGGGCATACTCGCTGGAATTCATCCTCGCACAAATGGGAGACTGAGGCAGCCAGCCTGGACGGCGGCACACTGGCCGAGGTCAACTACCGGGAGGTGGAGCGGTTCAGCCTGCCGCTGAACGTGAACGAATTCGCCGTTAGGCAAATCCCTCCTCTTGGATCGGGCTCTCCCAAGGATATGACCTGCACCGTGACGGGCGAGGTTGCAAAGGAGGGAAATCTTGAGGTTACCCCGGGCGCACCCCTTGTGATGGCACTTCGACTGGCGGGCGGTGTTTCCGACCGAGCGGATTTGAGCGCAGTAACTCTTACGCGCACAGCGGCAGGCGGCGCACTAACAACGGTTGTAGTGAATGTGGAGGCCTGGCTTGAAAATCCCAGGCGATCGGCAGCGGAGCTTCCCGTCCTGCAACCCGGGGACATCATCAATGTTCCCGCAAGGGAGTCCCCGCCCTCTCGCTAGGCATCAGGGTCCGCCCCCTGGGGTTGCGCCTACCGCAGGCGAACGCGCCGGGAGGGGCGCCCTCAGAACAGCGGTGCGTTGTTCGCCGGATCCGCAAGCATGGCCTCGAATCGCCGGTCGCCGTGGAGCGAGCTCGTGGGATCCCTCCTCATGGCGTAGACATTGAGGATTTCCGAGGCGCCCGGCGTGCGAAGCATG
>DATNLY010000118.1:0-10292 GCA_035602635.1 Opitutaceae bacterium
CATCGGCGTGCGGATCTCGTGGCTCATGTTCGCGAGGAACTCGCTCTTCGTCCTTGAGGACTCCACGGCCGCGTCGCGCGCGCGGGCGAGCTCAACCTCCGTTTCCTTCAGGGAGGTGATGTCCTTGGTCACTCCCAGGGTGCCGATGATCTCCCCGGCCTCGTTTCGCACGGGTATCTTCGAGGAGAGCCCCCAGGACACCGCCCCGTCCGGCATGGTCAGCTTTTCCGTGCGATTCACGATCGGCTCACCCGTGCTCATGATGAGCTGCTCGCCATCGTAGGCCTGCTGGGCGTGCTCCCTGGCGAAAACGTCAAAGTCCGTCTTTCCTATGATCGAGTCGTCCAGGTGCTTCGAGACGATGTACGAGCGGCTGACCATCAGGAACCGGGACTCCTTGTCCTTGAAGTACACCCTGTCCGGGATGTTTTCCATGAGCGTCTTCATGTAGAGGTGCTCGCGGTCGGTGGCCAAAGCGGCGGCGGCGGCGCTCTCCCTGGAATTTGTGCCGCGGACGCCGGCCAGCAGGGGGACCAGCACGAAGGAGGCAGCCGCGGCGGCGCCGACCATGACGACGGCGACCAGCGCCGCGGCCGGCAGGCTGGTCGGCCCGTGGAAGGCGAACGCGGCGCAGGTCAAGAGGACAATGGCGCCGCTTGCCGCGAACTGGACCAGCGCCACACGCTGCGCTTTCTTGTCGGGCTGCGGCGTCATGGCCATGCCTGGGTCAACTCGGCCGCCGCGCGGAAGGCCTGCGCTTCTCCGTACTCCTGGGGATCGGTCGGGGCATGGTCGTATGGCCGCGCACAAGGGGCTGGCAGCCGCGGGAGACTAGCCGGCGCGGCCCCGCTGTCAACGGCTGGCAGGGCTCCCGTCGCCCCGGGCGGGCGCCGGACTGGCGTCACGCCAGCGCCTCTCGCACCGCCTTCAGCAGGATGCGGGGGGTGTAGGGCTTTCCCAGGACCAGCGAGAGGACGCCGTTGGAGGAAAGCGGCGTGACCGAGTCGCAGCTGTAGCCCGTCGTGAGGATCACGCGCAGCGAGGGCTTCTCGGCCATGAGAAGCGCCCCCATCTGCGGGCCCGAGAGGTCCCCGGGAAGCACGACGTCGGTCAGCAGCAGGTCGATCTTCGCCGAATGCCACTGCCAGACCTCCAGGGCGTGCTCGCCTGTCTTGCCCTGGAGCACGTTGTAGCCGTCGTTCTGGAGGACCGCCGCAGCGAACTCGCGGACATTGGTCTCGTCCTCCACCAGAAGAATGGTGGCCTTGCCGACCCGCGGGGCGGCGCCGGCCCCCGGGGCCGGGGACCCGGCGGCCTCGGCCTGCGTGAGCGGCAGGTAGATACGGAACATCGTCCCCACGTCCACCTCCGTGTCCACCTCGATCCAGCCGCCGTGGTCCTTCACGATCTCGAGCGCCGTCGGCAGGCCCGTGCCCCGGCCCTCCTCCTTCGAGGTGAAGTACGGCTCGAAGATTCGCGGGAGCACGGCCGCGGGTATCCCCTTGCCGGAGTCATGCATGGTGATGCATGCGTGGTCCCATTTCGAGGCGAGGGCGGTCCCCTTCGCCCCGCGCGCGTGCATGCCGACCGACATGCTCAGGCGCCCGCCGCGCGGCATCGCGTCGCGGGCGTTGACCGCTATGTTCACAAGCGCCTGCTCCAGCTGGCCCATGTCGGCGCTCACCCGCGGTGAATCGGGTGACGCCTCGAACTCGACGGCAATCGTCCTGCCGAGCAGCCGGCCCAGCACGGCCACTACCGACTCCACCTCGGTGTTGAGGTCGACCACCTCCCGCTTGGGCGTCCGCGTCCTGCTGAAGAGGAGGAGCTGGCGCACGAGCACGGTCGCCTGCCTGCTCGCGGTGAACACCCGCTTCAGCGGCTCGAGCGAGGCCGCGGGAATCGACTCGTCGTCCAGCAGCATGCTCACGTACCCGGAGATGATCGTGAGAAGGTTGCTGAAGTCGTGGGCGATGCCGCCGGTCAGGCGGCCCACCGTCTCCATCTTCTGAGCCTGGCGCCCGTCGGTCTCCTTCGGGCCGCCGGTGTTGGCGAGGGCCGCGAGGATGGCGGCGGGCAGGCGCTCCAGGCGCTCCTTGAGGACAAAGTCGCGGGCGCCGTGCCTGAGGCATTCCACCGCGCGGTCCTCGCCTATGGGTCCCGACACGATGATGTACGGCACGTTTGGCTGCCTTATCTGCGCCGCCTCGAGGGCCGCCATGCCCTCGTAGCCCGGGACGCAGTGGTCGGCCAGGATCAGGTCGAAGCCGCCCCGGTTCAGCGCCGCCTCAAATTCCGCGCGGTTCGCCGCGCGCTCGAACTTGAACGAGCCCCCGGGCGCCCCGGCGCTGCGCCGGACAAGCTCGTGGTCGGCTGCGATGGCCTCGAGATGGAGAACATGCAGGGGTTCGCGGTTCATCGTTGGGTCGGGCGCCCCCGCCCGAAAGCCGTCACTCTTGGGGACCGCGCCAATTTCGTGAAGCTCGCCCGGTTTTGGGGATGAGGCAAGGATTTCCCTCCCAGGGTCTCAGGCCCTGCTGAGGGCATAGAGGCCAAATGCGAACAGGACCGTGCCCGAGACCCGGTTGATCGCCCGCATCCAGCCGTCCTTGACCCGCGAGCGAAGCATGCCGACGCCGCCGCTGAGGATGAGCCACCAGAGCGAGGAGCCAAGGAACACCCCCAGGACCATGCTCCCGGCGGAGGCGTATTCGGACGCCCGGCCGAGCCCGAGGCCGGCGAACACCGCCGCAAACGAGAGGATTGTTAACGGGTTTGCGAGCGTGAGCAGGACCGTGGATCCGTAGGCGGACAGCAGGCTTCCACCCCCCGGAGACCCCGAATCCGCCGCCGGGCGGGCAACGAATGTCCGGACACCCAGGTAGCACAGGAACACTCCCCCTATCAACCCGAGCGCAAGCTGCTGGCGGACCAGGAAGCCGGAGACGGCGGTCAGCCCAAAGGCGGCGACGCAGCCGTACGCCGCATCCGCCGTGGCGGCGCCGAGTCCGGAGGCCAGGCCCTTGAGCACGCCGTCCGCGAGGGAACGCCGGATGCACAGGACGCCGATCGGCCCGACGGGCGCGGCGATGGAGAACCCGACGACGAGGCCGTTCAGGAAGAGGCTTCCCAGCAGCATGGCGCGAAGCGTTGCACAGGCCACCCGGGCGCCGCCAACCCAAAAGGGGCGACGGGCGCCCGACCGGCGATGGTGGGTCGTAGACCCCATGGCGCCGGTCCGCAGCCGGTGTTAGACTCCGTGGAGAAAGGGGATTTCCCGCTACCGGGAAGTCCGGGGGCGCCCGGCGGCGGCAGGTGCCTCGCACATTTCCGCTGGACAAAAACTTCATGACCCTTGGAACCCTCTTCTTGATTCTGCTCATCCTCCTCGTGATCGGCGCGATCCCGACGTGGCCGCACAGCCGCAACTGGGGATACTATCCCAGCAGCGGCCTCGGCGTCGTGCTCGTCATCCTGATCCTGCTCATGGTCACGAACCGCATCTGAACGGAAACCCCCAAACCCACCGCAGACCATGGCAAAGATAATTCTGGCGCTGTTCCTCATCGTGTTCGGGCTGAACCTGCTCTTCGGGCTGTCGATCCCGATCTGGGTCACGGGCCTCCTTGCGCTGATCGCGGGCGTCATGCTCGTGATGGAGCATTTCTGCGTCCGCGTTGAGAGGAAGTAGGCGAAGGGAACGGCCCCGGGCGCCCACCGCGCCGCCTTGTCACCGGGCCGACGGCTCCTTGGAGACTGAAGCCAGCTCCTTGGCCATCAGCGGAAGGGCATAGAGCCGCGCGAAGGCCTGGGCGCCCGGCATGATCGCGCGCGGGACCTCCCTGGCGCCGCGCATCGCCCCGACGATAATGGCGCCCACCACCGGCGGCTTGAGTTCGGCCCAGTCCCGCGGGACGGGAGCGCCCCCCTCCATGAACACGACGCGCTGGTCCGCCGCCATGAAGACGCTCAAGTCCTTCGCGGCATCGCCCGACGGGTCATGCACAACCAGGGGGTTCTGCTGGCTGTGGCGCAGCAGCGCTGCCTCCAGCCAGGTCTTGAGCCTCACCAACTGCTCGGCGGATCGCAGCAGCCTCTTGATTGCCACGGGTGCCGAGGGACTCTCCCCCTTGTCGCGCAGCTCGAGGACCAGGCCGCTGAAGTCATACTTGTCCAGGAAGCGCGAATGCAGGTCCGCCATGAAGTCCTTCCGGGTGCTGACCTCGGTCTCCAGCTCGCTGGCGAGGTTCGTCGTTGTGGCGACCCCTGCCGCAGGAGCGGCGACCGCCGGAGCCGGCGCCGGGGCCGCCGCGGGTGTCGCGGGCGCAGGGGCGGCCGCGACGGGAGGGCCCGACTTGTGACGAAGCAGCGCGAACCCCGCCGCACCGGCGATCAGCACGACCGCGGCGACGGCGGCAATGAGAGGCCCGCGTCGCGCGGGCTTCGCCCCTTGCCCGGGCGGCTGAGTGGAGGGCTTTGACGAGGGCCCGAGCGCCTGGGCCTCGAGCAGGAGGCGATAGACGGGCATGGCCTGGGCGATGTTCTTGAGGTCGCGCGCCCCCAGGCTCACCACCTGCATCTGGAGCTTGTTCTTCACGACGTCGTAGACGGTCTGCGAGATGCAGATCCCGCCGGGCTCCGCCTCGGACTGGATCCGGGACGCGATGTTCACGCCGTCGCCCATCACGTCCTTGTCCTGCACAAGCACGTCTCCCAGATGTATCCCTATCCTATGCTGGAGCGCGGTGCCGGCGGCCGCGTCCTTCGCCTCGGCCGCGAACTGGCGCTGCATGGCGAGCGCGCAGGCCACGGCCTGCACGGCGCTCGTGAACGTCAGCAGCAGTCCGTCCCCGGTCGTCTTCAAGACCTCCCCCTCGTGCTCGGCGCAGAGCCTGCGCATCTCGGCGAAGTCGCGCTGAAGCAGCTTGAGGGTCCCCACCTCGTCCGTGTGCATCCGGGCGCTGAAGCTGACAACGTCCGTGAAGACGATTGCCGCGAGGGTGCGCTGGCTCGGGGCGCGGCCGGGGGCGGGTGATTCAGGGTTCATCCGGGCGCAGGGATATTTTATGCCGTCGCCCGCGGGGCCTCAGGGGCGCCCCGAGTAGATCCTGTCGCACTGCCGTGCCAGCGAGAAGTCCTTCCCGGTGACTCCGCCCTCGGAATGCGTCGAAAGGGTCAGCGTCACCTTGTTCCAGCGGATGTCGATGTCCGGGTGGTGGTCGCACGCCTCGGCCCTCGCGGCGACACGGTTGACGAAGCGGATGCTCCCCATGAATCCCTTGAATTCGAATGTCCGACGGATGAACCGCGAACGCCTCGACCACTCGGGAACGGTCTTGAGGCGTGCCGCTGCCTGCCGGGCGGTGAGGATGGCCATGGGGACAGCGGGCATGATTCATACTGCGGTTTCCTTGGCAATGCTGTTGCCGCGGCGCCGGATCCCGTGACGTGGGCCCCAGGGCCGGGAGTCCCGTGGAAACTGGCCTGTTGATCCCGCGCAAAATCCCGCAAGGCTGGCAGCCACCGGCACACCCATGGCTCCATCTCCCCAAATCCAGTCAAGGCTCAGGGACCTGGGTGCGTCCGAGTCCGACATCGAGGAGAGGTTCATCCGCGGAAGCGGGCCCGGCGGCCAGAAGATCAACAAGACGTCATCGACCGTGTGGCTGGTCCACCGGCCCACGGGGGTCGGCGTGCGCTGCCAGGCGCAGCGCTCGCAGGCGGCAAATCGGGAACAGGCCTGGAACGAACTCTGCCTCAAGCTGGAGGCGCGGCATCGGGCCGCGGCGGACCAGGCGCGCCAGGGGCTCGAGAGGGAGCGCCGGCGCACGCGGCAGAAGAGCCGGGGCCAGAAGGTGCGGATGATCCAGGCGAAGAAGCACCGTGCCGGCATCAAGGGCCGGCGCGGGCGGGTTGGGCAGGATTCATGAACGGCGACGCCATGGAGCCTGCGCCGGGCCCCTATGACCCCGCGTCGTTCGACAGCCCGGTCGTGAACGCGGTTGCGCCCCCGCTGGTCGCGGGCCTGGCCATCCTGTTCAGGCTGAGCCCGTTTGGATTCCTTCTCGAAGGGTTCCATGTCTGGGTGCACGAGCTTGGCCATGCGAGCGTCGCATGGATGACCGGCAGGAAGGCGCTTCCGCTGCCGATCGGGTGGACAAACGTCGAGCAGGAGCGGTCGATCCTCGTGTACGCGGGTGTCCTTCTGCTGCTCGGGACGATGGCGGTCACAGGCTGGCGCCAGAGGAAGGCGTGGCCGATCGTCATGGCGGCGGCCCTCGTGCCCGCGCAGGCGTACATGACATGGGTTCTCCCGGAGGACCGGGGCCACATGTGGATGATCTTCGGCGGGGTGGGCGGCGAGTTCTACGTCGCGGCGGCGATGATGGGACTGTTCTACTTTGAGTTCCCGGACGGCTTCAAGTGGGGCGGATGCCGCTATTTCTTCCTGTTCATCGGAGCC
The DNA here is from genome assembly GCA_035602635.1 of Opitutaceae bacterium. Classification (GTDB taxonomy): domain Bacteria; phylum Verrucomicrobiota; class Verrucomicrobiia; order Opitutales; family Opitutaceae; genus Palsa-1447. The sequence continues at coordinate 6,464 of DATNLY010000118.1, forward strand.
GCGAGCTTCTCGGAGACCTGGGCGTTCTGGAGGGACGTGAAGCGCGGGATTGAGGGGATCCCCTACGGCTCGATGATCGGAGGCGAGGACGACGGGGGAGGGGACATGAACATCCTCAAGGACGACTATGCCTGGACCCAGCACCAGATCGTCCATGCATACAGCCACCTCGGCGACCTGTGCCTTGTCGCGCTCGCGATCATATATGTCTTCTTCAACCTCAGGCTGGACCGGATCTCAGACCGGCTCCTCGCCCGGATATGGCGGGTCAATCCCGATTCCGCCGGCGCGGGCTAACCGGGAGGGAAACCACCAGGCGGGACCGCGGCCGCGCGTCACTCCGTCTCGTTGAAGTCGCAGAGGGAGAAGACCCTGACCCCGAGGGCCCCAAGGCGCGCCGCGCCCCCAAGCTCCGTGAGGCTCACGATCGCTCCCACGTCCGTGACCGTGCACCCGATGTTGCCGAAGAGCCTGACGGCTGCGCAAAGCGTGCCGCCGGTGGCGATCAGGTCGTCCATGAGGAGGACCTTGGCCCCCTTCTCGGCGGCATCCGTGTGGATTTCCAGGATGCTCTGCCCGTACTCCAGCTGGTAGGCGGCATGGATCGTCCCGCCGGGCAGCTTCCCCTTCTTCCTCACCATGACCAGGGGCTTCCTGAGGGCGTACGCCAGCACGGCCGCGGGGATGAAACCGCGGGCGTCCAGCCCGGCGATGACGTCAATCGGCCGGTCCCTGTAATGGCCGATGAACATTTCCATCGCGGCGCCGAACCCGTCGGCGTTTCGCAGCAGGGAGCTGATGTCCCGGAACCGGACCGGCGGCCTCGGCCAGTCCGGTATCGTCCGTATCAGGGCCTTGATGTTCATGGGCAGGGAGGCGGGCGCGCCGGCAGGCACCGTATCATGCCTGCTCCGCGCCCGGGCTCACGGCATCTTCCCCGAGTACCCCAGCTTGATCAACTTCAGCTCGCACTGCCCGATCATGCGGTAGAGGCTGTTTATCTCGTTCATTTGGTCCCGGGTCAGCCTCTTCTTCGGAATGGTGAGGTCCGTGTAGAAATACTTGGTCATCGGGTTGAACTCCAGCTCCGCCCCCAGGAACGCCTCGTCGGGGTTCATTGATGATGATACGTATTCATATTGGGCATACGGAACCTCCTGGAAGGCCGTTATGTCGACGAAGCTGAAGTCCGGCCTTATCGAGCCCGGACGAAACCACGGCGGGGTGAAGAGCATGATCTTCATGCCCGGCTTGCGCTGCAGATGGTCTATCGGCTGGTTGATGATGGCCACGACCCTCGCCACGCCGGCGTTCACCCTGTTCGCAAGGGCGTAGATCTGGGGGATATTGGCGGCCGTCGGGCTGATTGGGGTGGGCGTCGGGTTGCCGGGAGGGGGTGTTGGCGCCGGCTTGGCCGCGACGGCGGTGACGGACACGACCAGTCCGTCCTTCACCTTGATCATCAGGTCCGGGTAGTTGAGCATCCTCATCGAGCCGGCGTTGATGCTGCTCGTGGGATTTCCCTTCTCGGCGACGACCTGCTGGTAGGTCTCGCCGACGCTGACTCCCCGGGCGACGGAGGCGGCAAGGAGAAGGATGCACGCTGCGGTTTTCATGGTGCTTAGCCCGGAGGATGCGCGGCACCGCCGGGTATCTTTGGCCGATGGTATCTCCGGAGGGCGCGCATGCGACCCGAAACTTCGCGCTCCATGCGCCGCGGCCGGGGCGGGCCTTCTTAAGGAGTGGACCTGGATTTGCCGGAGGTCCAGGGTCCCATTAATGAGCTCCTCATCCTTCATCCCATGAAACGGGCCGGGTTCATGGCTCTTGCAGCCGCGGTCTTTGTGGTCTCCCCGGCCCGGGCTGACGTCCATGTCGGCGACATTTTCCCGCCGCTGGCGTCCGCCGGGCTCGTTGGCAAGGCGCTGCCGCAGACTTCCGGCAAGGTCGTGCTTGTCGATTTCTTCGCGTCTTGGTGCGCGCCGTGCAAGGCGTCCTTTCCGGCGTACGGCCGGCTCGATTCCGAGTTCGCAGCCCAGGGCCTGGTGATTGTGGCCGTGTCCGTGGATCAGGTCGCCGCCGACTACGAGGCGTTTGTCGCTGCGCTCGCCCCGGCGTTCTTCGTGGCCCTGGACAGGGACCAGCGCCTTGTGCGCGAGGCGGGGGTGCCCACGATGCCGACAAGCTACCTGGTGGACCGCGCGGGAAGGGTGAGGTACGTTCATCCGGGCTACCGCGGTGCCGAGACCGAGCGGGCTCTCCGGACGGAGATTGCGGGCCTTGTCTCGGAGAGAGCCCCGTAAGGATCGCCTTTAGGGCCTTCTCCCAGGGAAGACGGACGCATGCTGGCGGTTCACCGAACCCTTGATTGGGAACGGAAACCCCCGATACCATCGGATGAATGCCCGAGCACTGCCCAATCAGCCCAGGCCGGATGGTCAATTTGCCCGGACCCGCAGCAACCTTTCGCCGCTCCGTGCGTCGGGCTATAAATCCTTGTTGAAAAACGAATTGGCATCTTCCGCCCCTACGGCGTTGCAGATGAGGCTTTGGTCTCCTGCGCCGGTGCGGTAGCTTTGCAGCCCGGTCCCAGAAGGCGGCACAAACAGCGACAACCAGACATTTTATGAAAGAATCAGAAGCGACGGCACCAGGAGGAGTCCCTCTCCAGGGCGAATCGAGAATCCGCTCGGGACTGAGGAAGCACCCGGTCCTCTCGGTCGCCGCGCTGGTGGTCCTCCTCGTATGCGGGTTGCTGTTTGTCCACGGACTTTTCACACCCAAGGCCCGGCCGCCGGCGTCCGCGGTCGTCCCCGTTTCCACGGGCCTGGCGAAGCTCGGGGACATCGGCATCTATCTCGACGCGCTCGGCACCGTCACCCCGGTATACACAGTGACGGTGGCCAGCCGCGTGGCCGGCGAACTGACCGATGTCTATTACAAGGAGGGGCAGATGGTGAGGAAGAACGACCCGCTGGCGGCGATCGACCCGCGCCCCTACCAGGCGCTGCTGCTCCAGGCGCAGGGCCAGCTGGCCCGCGACCAGGCGCTGCTGAAGAACGCCCGCCTGGATCTCGGCCGGTACCAGAATGCCTTTGAGCAGCGGGCCATCCCGGAGCAGCAGCTGGCGACGCAGCAGGCGCTGGTCGATCAGGATGCCGGTGTCGTCGAGCTCGACCAGGGCAACCTGGCGGCGGCGCAGGTCAACGTCGACTACACCCGCATCGTCTCCCCGATCGACGGCCGCGTGGGCCTGCGCACGGTCGATCCCGGCAACATCGTGCCGGCCAACGGCTCGACGGGCCTGGCGACGGTCACGCAGCTCCAGCCGATCACCGTGATCTTCGACATTTCCGAGGACGACCTCCCGCAGGTGACCGACCAGTTGTCGGCGGGGCGCACGCTGAGCGTGACCGCGCTCGACCGGTCGCAGCAGCACAAGTTGGCCGAGGGAACCCTGATCACGGTCGACAACCAGATAAACCCGGCAACGGGAACGGTCCGCGCAAGGGCGACCTTCGCAAACGGAAAGAATGAGCTCTTCCCCAACCAGTTCGTGAACGCCCGGCTCCTGGTCAGGACGCTGACCAAGGTCGACCTCGTGCCGGCGGCGGCGATCCAGCGCAACAACGACACGACGTTCGTCTACGTCGTCCAGCCCGGGGACACCGTCCAGTCGCGCAACGTGAAGGTGATTGCGACCGAGGGGGACTTCTCAGCGGTGACCGGTGTGGTGCCCGGCGAGCAGCTGGTGACCGACGGCTTCGACAGGCTTCAAAGCGGCTCGACGATTGTCATCCGGCAGGCGCAGCCCGCGGCGGCCCCCGCT
>DATNLY010000342.1:0-3208 GCA_035602635.1 Opitutaceae bacterium
CCTCGGCGCCCCCCGCCGATTCTCGAAGGCGTTCGAGGACAGAGCGAATGACGAAGCCCCGCACCAGGGCTTCCCTGCGGAACCTGATCTCCCGCTTCGCGGGGTGGACGTTCACGTCGATCTCCGCCGGGTCGCATTCAACGAAGACGAAAGCGACCGGATACCTGCCCTGGGGAAGCGACTCGCGGTAGCTCTCGATCAGGGCCCCGTTCAGCGTCCTGCTGTCTACCGGCCGCGAATTCACGAAGGCCACCATGTCGTGGCGGGTCGCGCGCCCGAGCCCGGGGCGCCCGATGAGCCCCGACAGGCGCATTCCCGGCTCGGAGCAGTCGATGGCAAGGAGGCCCTCGGCCGCCTGGCGGCCAAAGATCTCCGCCACACGCTCCGAGAGCCCCGGGCACTGAGGCGAGCGGAAGACCTCCCTGCCGTCCTCGTGGAGCGCGAACGAGACGGCGGGGCACGCGAGCGCGTAGAGGCGCACGCAGTTGACGATGTGCCCGGACTCGGTGCGGTCGGTCTTCAGGAACTTCCGCCTTGCGGGTACGGGCTCGAACAGGTGCTCGACATCGATCCGGGTCCCCACGGGGCAGCCACAGTCCTTCTCGTGAAGGACCCTTCCCGCGTTCACGGCTATCTCGATGCCGGATTCGAGCCCGGCCTCCCTTGTCCGCAGGGTGAACCGTGACACGCTGGCGATCGAAGGGAGCGCCTCGCCCCGGAACCCGTACGTGGCAAGCCGGTCGAGGTCGGCCGAGTCGAGGATCTTGCTCGTCGCGTGGCGCTCGAGCGCCGTCCGCGCGTCCTGCGGGGACATTCCGTGGCCGTTGTCCTCGACACGGATGAGCGAGCGGCCGGCGTGGGCAAAATGGACGGCCACACGGGTCGCGCCGGCGTCGAGGGCATTCTCCAGGAGCTCCTTCACCACGGCGGCGGGCCGCTCGATCACCTCCCCGGCGGCGATCTGGTTGGCCACCCGGTCGGAAAGGATGCGGACCTTGGCCATTCCAGGATGGGGACCGCCCGGAGCGGGCGCTACCCCAGGATCTTCGTCCAGCGGGCGAACTGCCGCGTAAGCTGGGACGGCCCGGGCATTCCCGTCCCCCTCCTCATCTCCATCGCGCGGCCAAGGTCGAACACGGACGCCCAGTCGCTGCCGAAGCCGGGGTGTATCCGGTTTACCTCCTCATCCGAGAGCTCGGGGATGGCGCAGCCCTTCCTCTCGGCGAGGGCGACAATGGCGCCGACCGCGCGGTGGGCCTTGCGGAAGGCGACCCCGCGCGACACGAGGAAATCGGCGAGGTCGGTGGCGAGAAGGCACGGATCCGAAACGGCCTCGGCGCAGCGCTCCGCGTTGAAGGACACGCCGCCCACGGTGCCCTCGAGGACTTCGGCGCAGATCACCGACTGGTCGAAGCTGTCGAACACCGGCGGCTTGTCCTCCTGCAGGTCCCGGTTGTACGTCATCGGCAGGCCCTTCACCAGGGTCAGGAGCGTGTGGAGGTTTCCCTGGAGCCGCGCGGACTTTCCCCGCAGGAGCTCGCAGGAGTCGGGGTTTTTCTTCTGCGGCATCAGCGAGCTGCCCGTGCAGAACGCGTCGGGCAGGGAGACGAACCGGAACTCGGCGCTGCTCCAGATGATCAGGTCCTCGGCGATCCGAGAGAAGTGCACCCCGAAAAGCGCGCACGCCGCGGCAAACTCGACGAAGATGTCCCTGTCGGCGACGGCGTCCATCGAGTTCTGGGTGACCCGGGCGCGGCCCCTCTTGTCCACGAAGCCGAGGAGCCTCGCGGTGAATTCCCTGTCGATCGGGAGAGTGGTGCCCGCGATCGCGCCCGAGCCCAGGGGGCACTCGTTGGCCCTGTCTGCGACGCCGGCGAGGCGGGTCCTGTCGCGCTCAAGCATCTCGATCCAGGCGAGCAGGTGGTGCGCCGCGTAGACCGGCTGCGCCCGCTGCAGGTGCGTGTAGCCCGGGACCAGCACCTCCCTGTTCGCTACGGCGACGGCGAGAATCGCCCTCTGGGCCGCCTGCACCCTTGCGCCGAGCACCTCGCAGGCGTCCTTGAAGAACAGTCTCATGTCGGTCGCGATCTGGTCGTTGCGGCTCCGGGCCGTGTGGAGCTTGGCCCCGGCCGGCACGCGCGAGGTGAGAGCGTGCTCGATGTTCATGTGGACGTCCTCAAGCCTCCTGTCCCATGCAAAGTGGCCGGCGGTGATGTCGGCGAGGATCGAGTCAAGCCCGGCCTGGATGGCCCTGCGCTCCTTCGCCGTGATCAGCCCCACCTTGGCCAGCATCGCGCAGTGCGCCTTGCTCCCGGCGATGTCAAAGGACGCCAGCCGCCGGTCAAACGACGCCGACTCGCTGAACTTCAGCATCAGGTCGGCGGGTCCCTCGTGGAAGCGCCCGCCCCAGGTGAAATGGGATTTATTTGCCATGAATTGCGGGGATCCAGATGACGCGGCGCGGCGCCAGGGCGCAACGCGAAAGATGCCCGGGCTCTTTCCGGTTTGCCCGCAGCCTCCCAGGGGCCAGATTCGGCCCGTGCCGCGATTGTCCCCCATCCTCGCCTTCGCGCTTGCCGCGGCCACGTCGGTCCCCGGCGCCGGCGACGACCTGGCCCGGTTCAGCCAGGTGGCGGTCAAGCCCGCCACCGCATTCATCTACATAGGCACCGTCACCATGACGATATCGACGTTTGTCCGCCACAACACCGTCTATTCGTCCACGTACACGGCTCGCCTGTTTCCCTACTTCTACAGCGAAAGGGGCCGGATATGGATCGAGGTCCCGGACGATGCGCTTCGCCGCATCGCGGATGGGGAGTCGATTGACTTCACGGGCCGCGCCACCAACGAATCCGGCGACGGCAGGAAGGTCGAGGGCCACGCGGTCCCGACCAGCAGGACGAGCGGGAGCCTCAGGGTGCGGATCTTCGTGACGAGGAGGATCGCCCTCAACTACGACACGACCTACGAGCTCCGGGGCCCCGCCGCGGCCCCCGGGCCCGCCGTCACTCCCAGATGAGCTCGATGACCTTCTCCACGGAGGGCGCGAGGCTCCTGTGGACGGGGCAGTTGTTGGCCGCCTGCTCAAGCACGCCCGCGGGCACCTTTTGGGCCGAGGCCGGCATCCACATCCGGGCCGTCAGCCTGGAGATCCTCCTCGGGGCGTCCGCGGACATCTCCTTGGTCACCTCGTAGCGGATGCCCG
>DATNLY010000158.1:0-2288 GCA_035602635.1 Opitutaceae bacterium
GTTGCCGCTTTCGCCCAGCACGGTGTCGTAGCCCTTGGGCAGGCCTATGATGAAGTCGTGGGCGGCCGAGATTCGGGCCGCACGCTCGACCTGCGCCCGGGTCGCGTCCGGGTGGCCGAAGGCGATGTTCGCCGCGACCGTGTTGGAGAAAAGGAAGCTTTCCTGGAAGACCGTTCCGATGTTGCGGCGAAGGTCGTCCAGGTGGAGGCGGCGGACGTCGATCCCGTCAACGAGGATCCTCCCCTTTGAGACGTCGTAGAACCTGGGGATCAGGCTCATGAGCACGCTTTTCCCGGAACCCGTGGCCCCCAGGACGGCCACGCACTCGCCGGGCTTGACCTCTAGGTTGATGTCCCGGAGCACGGGATCCAGCCGGCCGTATTCGAAGGACGCGCCGTCGAAGCGGACGGCGCCCTCGAAGCGGGCGCGCCGGACGGCGTCCGGGGCCGAGCGGACGTCCACGGGGGCGTCCAGGATCTCGAAGACCCGCCGGGCCCCTATGAGCGACTGCTGGACGGAGTTGACGATGGCCGCGACGTTGTTCACCTGGCCCGCGAACTGGTCCAGGAGGCCCGCGAAGACCACCAGGCCCGCGCCCAGGGGCAACGACCCGCGGGCGACCAGCGTCCCGCCGTACCCCAGCAGGACGATGGTGTTGATGCGGGTGAGGAAGCCCGCGGTCGGGGAGAAGAGGCTCACCAGCCAGAAGATGTTGTACTGCTGGCTGAGGATGGCCGTGTTGCCGGCCTCGAACCGCTCCCGGTTCTCGTCCTCACGGCCGAATCCCTTGACGACGGCCACGCCCTGGATGCTCTCGGAGAGGTACTGGACCATCCTCTCCACGAGGTTCCGGTTCTCCGCGTACTCCGGCTGTATCTTGCGGGAGAAGAGCGCGGCCAGGATCCAGAGCACCGGCGTGGTCGCGAGGCAGGCCAGGGTGAGCCCCGGGCTCAGGCTCGCCATGTAGACCGCGTACACCGACAGCGAGATCACCATGATCACGCTCTGGATCAGGACCTGGTCCACGAACATCCGCACCGACTGCACGTCGCCCGTCACGCGCGTGATGATCGAGCCGGTCGTGTTGGCGTCAAAGAAGCGGAAGCTGAGCCTCTGGAGCTTCTCGTAGATCTCGGCGCGCAGGTCGACGACGAGCTTCTGCTGGACAAGGATGTTGACCTTGACGGCGTAGATGAAGTTGAGGGACGCCCTGCACAGCGACAGGGCAAGGATCAGCCCCCCGAGGATCGCGAGCACGTGCATGGGGTGCCAGGCGGCGGGGAGGCTGAAATGCAGGAAGCGGATCACCGCCTGGGGGGGCGGATCCGTCTCCCCGTGCCCGACCACCTGCCGGATGTAGTCGATGCCGACGCCGGTGAAGCTCAGCCCGAAGAGCCCCATCGTCAGGAGGACAAGCTGGATGCCGAGCACCTGCAGGCAGCGCAGGCGGTAGCGCCAGGCCAGCCCAAACAACCGGCGGATGAGTTCGGGGTTGGAGGGCCCGGCGACGGCGGTCTTCAGCGGAATGCCCATTCAGGACCCACGCTACGTGGAGTCCCCGCAGGTGCACGAAATATCTGGCGCCCCGGGCCCGCCGCTCAGCGGTTGGGGGCGCCGGGCGCAGACCCGGCAGGGGCGTTGCCCGCGGCCTGGGCCGCCTTGAGGCGCTCCTGCTGGCGGCGGCGCACCTCCGCGGCGACGGCGTCCAGCCGCCTCTGCTCGTCCGCGGCCGTGGGGTTGAGCACCACGCTCTGCGTGACCGCCGAGGGGTTGCCCGCCATGCCCGCCTGCATGGGCACGGCCGACCCCGCGGAGGCAACCTTGGCCGTCCGGAGCACGAGCCTCATCGTGCGCCCCTGGAAATCCACCGTGACGCTATCCCCGCCCGGATCCGCGGACTTCACGACGAAGCCGTTGCCGGACTCGTTCAGGCCGACCCAGGCGCTCGTCTTCCTGACCGTGTCGTAGATGCAGTACTCGGTCCCCTGTTCGGTCGACATGACGCCGCGCAGCTCGACGGGGCCCGCCGCGCCGCCCTTGGCGGCCGAGTCCGCCACGTTCGCAGGAAGGAATGGCGATGCCTGGGCGAGATCCGCGCGGGCGGCGGCCGGTCCCGCGGCGATCGCCGCCAGCATGGCGCAGGATGCAAAATGGGGATGGCGCATGCTCATGGGGGTTCCCGGTAAGCATTAGATTGACGCGCCCGGGCCGGTCAAGTGACGTCCGGCGCGACCCCGGGGCCGAGGGCCCCGGAAACGGCGGGCGCGCCCGTGTCAGACCGGAACCAG
>DATNLY010000189.1:0-3640 GCA_035602635.1 Opitutaceae bacterium
TCAGGTATGAGCCGTCGGGGGCCCTCTCCTCGTAGGCGGAGGTCGCCCCGGCGGCGACCAGGCGCGTGCGGACCGCGTCCGGGTCGTCCGCCACGAATGCGACGTGGAAGCAGAGCGGATGGGCGGCCTTGTAGTCGGGGACGGCCGCCGTCGTGTTGCTGTAGATCTCAAGGAACACGCGGCCGGTGTCGTCGGCGAGGAACGAGGTGAAGGGGGCGTCCTGCCGGGTGCGCGCGTAGCGCAGCCCAAGGTGCGTCACGTACCACTGGGCATGGGCCTTGGCGTCGGGGACATTGAGTGCGAAGTGCTCGAATTTCATGGGGTTTTGGTGGGTTTCAGAAAGTCGGCTATCCGGGAGCGGCCCTCGCCGCCCGAGTCTTCAAGGACGTAGTGGCCGGCGCGCTCCAGCCGCTCCACGCGCGCCTCGGGATAGATCCCACGCCATCGGGAAAGGATGGCGTCGTCGAAGCAAAAATCCCTGGACCCCCAGAGGAACATCTTCTCGTGCCCCGAGAGCAGCGGCAGGCCCCGCTCGATCTCGTCGAGGGTCCGGCGGCTGGGATGGTCCCTCTCCATCGGTATGTCCCGGACGAAGCGGTGGACGCCGACCCGGTTCGCCCAGCTGTCGTACGGGTGGAGGTAGCCCCTGCGCTCGTCCCACGTGAGCCGCCGAGAGGCCATCGCCATCCAGGTCGCGGGCTCCGCGAAGCCGTTCAGGCCACGGACGATGAACGCCCCCAGGAAGAGCGACCTGCAGAGCGCGATTCGCGCGGGGATCCGCGCGGACGCGAATGCGGCGGTGTTCTGGACCACGATCCGCCCCACCCTCCCGGGGTTCCTTGTCGCCAGGCCGAATCCGATGGCCCCGCCCCAGTCGTGGACCACGAGGTGAACCCTGCGGAGCCCGAGCGTGTCCACGAGCGCCTCGATGTCGGCTATCCGAGAAGCAAGGGTGTAGTCGTAGCCCCGGGGCTTCTCGGAGAGCCCCATGCCGACATGGTCGGGGGCGATGCATCGGATGCCGGGCGCGAGATCCCGGACAAGGTCGCGGTAGTAGAAGGACCACGTGGGGTTGCCGTGGAGCATGAGCATGGCCTCGTCGCCCCGGGGGCCCTCGTCCAGGTAGCTCATGCGCGCGCCGCCGGGCGTCATGAACGACGCCGGCGAGAACGGATAGAGCCGAGCCAGCCAGCCCGGGATGCCCGCTGGATGGGCCTCGGTCACCATTCGAGCGCCAGCATCAGGCAGTTGAGCCCGCTTCCGATGCCCATGAGGGCGACCTTGCTGCCGGCCCGTATCTTGCCGGCGCCGACCGCGGCCGAGAGCGTGGCCGGGAGCGAGACCGATCCCATGTTGCCCAGTGTCTCGAAGGTGGAGTGATCCTTGGCGATATCGAGCCCGAGCGTCTCGAAGAGCCGCCTCCTGTGGGCGCTGCCGACCTGGTGGCATATGGCGTTGTCCACGGTCTCGCGGGTCCACCCGGTCGCCGCGACAAACTGGTCCCACGTCTGCTTGGCCAGGGTCACCCCGGCCCCGAGCATCGCCTCGGAGTCCGTCTGCATGGCGAGGCTGCCGGCGTCGCCCGTGTCGCCCTGGCAGAGCTCGCTGTGCTCGGTCGCCGAGAGGCACACCCCCCCGAGGATCCTGTGCGCCCTGCCCTTCACCAGGTCCCTGTGGCAGACGACGGCCGCGACGGCCCCGCAGCCGATCGTCAGGCTGGCGAAGAAGGGCTTGATCGCGTTGCGGTCGAGGGAGCCCGCGAGGAGCGTCCTCACGGTCTCCTCGACGAGCGGCCTGCCGTTCTCGCCGGCGACGATGAGCGCCGCACGGATCTGGCCGCTGTCGATCATGGACGAGGCGACGACGATCGAGTTGAGGAAGCCGAGGCAGGCGTTGGAGACGTCGAAGATCTGGGCTGACGCGGGCAGCCCGATCTTCCTGTGGGCGAAAGAGGCCGACGCGGGCTCCAGCATGTCGCGCGAGACAGCCGCGTGGATGAAGAGCCCGATGTCCTCCCGCCGCACGGCGGACTCGCCGAGGACCGCGCGCCCCGCCGCGGCGCTCGCGTCCGAGGGTCGCGTCCCGTCGGGCCACATGCGCCTCTCGCGGATTCCCGTCATGAGCTCGAGCCGGCCGAACGGGAGGCGGAGGCGCTCGTAGAGGGGGGCCAGGCGCTCCTCGATCTGGGCGGAGGTCCACACCTCGGCCGGTAGTGCGACGGCGATCGATTCGAGGCAGGCGTTCGTGAAGCGCATGGGGTGCGGCCGCCCGGTCTCAGCGCTCCGGGCGCATCGCCAGCCGGATCACGTCCTTGTCGAACATGTTGCTGCCGAGGCCCGCGTCCACGACGAGCGTCGCCCCGTTTATCCCGCTGCTGCGCCCACTGAGCAGGAAGAGGACCGCGTTGGCCACCTCCTGGGTCTCCAGGTTGCGCCTGCGGAACGTGAGCTTCTCGGCGAAGAGGTAGCTCTCGAGGTATCCCGGTATCCCGGCCGACGCGCTCGTCTTCAGGGGCCCGGAGCCCACGACATTGAAGCGCACCTCCGAGCCTGCGCTGAACGACTTCGCGAGGAACCGCGCGGACGACTCGAGCGCCGCCTTGATGGGCCCCATGAAGCCGTAGTTGTCGGGCGTCACCAGGAGCGACGAGATGCCGATCGCCACCACCGAGGCGTCGCGCGCGAGGTGCGGCGCGAACGCGCGCGAGATCTCGACCAGCGAGAACGCCGACACGGCGGCGGCCTGCAGGAAGTCCCTTCTCCGGGTCTCATGGAACGGTTTCAGCCCCTCGGAGTAGTTGGCGAAGGCGATCGAGTGGACGATCCCGTGGAGCGGCGCCTGCCCGGCGGCGGCGACCTCGGAGGCGAGGCGTTCCACGGCGCCCTCCTTCTCCACGTCGCAGACGTGGACCGGCCGGTCGCCGAGCAGGGATTCCAGTGACTTGCGCCGGTCCTCGGAGCGGACGCTGTAGACGACGCGCGCCCCCTCCGCCTCGAGGGACTTGCCGACGGCCCACGCCACGCTCCTCCTGTTGGCGACGCCGAACACGAGCACGGTCTTCCCGTCGAGGCCGAGGAAGCTCATGGCGCCCCCCCGGGGGTCTTCCACGCGACCGAGTAGTCCACCGTAAGGACGCGCGTCTCGCCCTTCTTCATCGTCCCGGCCATGGCGTAGAAGCCGGCCATGAGGTCCTTCTTCGTGACCTCGATGGTCACGGTGTCGCCCGGGTAGACGGGGCTGCGGAAGCGCACGTTCGAGATCTTGACGAGGAGCGGCACGCCGCTTGGGGCGCCCTTCTCGGAGAGGCTCCGGGCAAGGTAGAGCGCCCCCGTCTGGAAGACCGCCTCGCAGAGGAGCACCCCGGGGGTGATCGGCGCCCCCGGGTAGTGCCCCTTGTAGAAGGCCTCGTCCGCGCGCCACGTGCGCCGGGCGACGAGCCCCTCGGGGGTCTCGGAGACGATCTCGTCCACGAACAGGAACGGCGGGCGGTGGGGAATCCGCTCAAGGACGCTCGAGTTGGCGCTCATGCAGCCCTTCCCTCTCTCAGGGCGCAGACATACCGGTCAACCTTGTTGGCCGTGATGACGCCGTAGTTTATCGTGCCGAGCCACCCCGACATGATGATGCCGACCGAGCCCGC
>DATNLY010000208.1:0-9572 GCA_035602635.1 Opitutaceae bacterium
CCGTCCCCTCGAGCGGCCGCCGCTCTGGATCATGCGCCAGGCGGGGCGGTACCTCCCCGAGTACCGCGACCTGAAGGCGAGGCACGGATTCCTCTCGATGGTCAGGACGCCGGAGCTCGCGGTCGAGGCCTCGCTGCAGCCGATCAGCAGGTTCGCCTTCGACGCGGCGATCCTCTTCTGCGACATCCTCGTCGTCCCCGAGGCGCTCGGCCTCGGCTACAGCTTCCGGGACGAGGGCGGGATCGCCATGGAGGGGCGGATCGAGGGGCGCGCCTCGGTCGAGGCCCTCGGCCCCGAGGACGCGGTGCCCGAGAGGCTCTCCTACGTGGCGGAAGGGCTCAGGCTCCTCAAGAAGGAGCTGGCGGGGACGAGGGCCGTCCTCGGGTTCGGCGGTTCGCCCTGGACACTCGCGACGTACATGGTGGAGGGCGGCAGCTCCCAGGACTTCGCGCGCATCAAGGCGCTCTTCTACGGGGACCGGGCGACGTTCGACCTCCTGCTCGGCAAGCTCACCCGCGCCCTGGTCGCTTATTTCAGGATGCAGATCGCCTCGGGGGCCGACGCGATCCAGATCTTCGACACCTGGGGCGGCGTCGTCGCGGGGCCCGACTACGAGGCGGCGTCGCTGCGCTGGATCCGCTCAATCATCTCCGAGATGCCAGAGGGGTTCCCGATCATAATCTATGGAAAGGGGACGGGGGCCCACCTGATGGACCAGGCCTTCACGGGCGCGCGCGTCCTGAGCGTGGACAGCTCGAGCGACCTCTCCAGCGTGCGCCGGAGCCTGCCGGGAAACGTGGCGGTCCAGGGCAACCTCGACCCGGCCATCCTGAACACGACGCCGGAGGCCGCGCGCCGGGAGACGCTCCGGCTCCTGGAATCGATGCGCGGGTCGAGCGGCCACATCTTCAACCTGGGCCACGGCATCCTCCCCCAGGCGAAGATCGAGTGCGTCGAGGCGCTGGTGGACGCCGTGACCTCGTGGCGCTGAGCGCCCCGTGGTGGCGGCGGGATTCAGTCCCCGACGCGAGCCTCTGAGGGCGCGGGCCAAGCGGGTGTCTTGACTCGCCCGGGGGCCGATTTACCCTCCCGGACCCTTTTTTTCGATTGGCGAAAGAACTCAAAGACACGTTGCAGCTGCCCCGGACGGAATTCCCCATGAGGGCGGGGCTCGCCCAGCGGGAGCCGGCGCGGGTCGCCCACTGGGAGAAGACGGGCCTCTACGGTGCCATTCAGAAGAGGCGCCACGGCGCCCCGGTCTTTGTGCTGCACGACGGGCCCCCGTTCACGAACGGCGACGTCCACATCGGCACCGCCCTGAACAAGACGCTGAAGGACCTGACCGTCCGCTACAAGACGCTGCGCGGGTTCCGGGCGCCGTACGTCCCCGGGTGGGACTGCCACGGCCTCCCGATCGAGCAGAAGGTGGCCCGCGAGCTCAGGGACGCGAAGAGGCAGGCGTCGACCTCTGAGCTCCGGCAGCTGTGCGACGCCTTCTCGGAGACATGGATCGCCAGGCAGAGGGACCAGTTCAAGCGCCTCGGCGTCCTCGCCGACTGGGAGAGCGAGTACAAGACAAAGGACCCGGCGTTCGAGGCCGACATCCTGAGGGTGTTCGCAGCCTTCGTGGAGAAGGGCATCGTCTACCGCAGCAAGAAGCCGGTGTACTGGTCCATCCCGTTCGAGACGGCGCTCGCGGAGGCCGAGGTGGAGTACATGGACCACTCCTCGCCGTCGATCTGGGTGCGCTTCACCGTGCCAGCGGGCGAGGCCGCCCGCTTCGGCCTTCCCTCCGACAAGCCGCTCAGCATCGTCATATGGACGACGACGCCGTGGACGCTCCCGGCGAACCTCGCCGTGGCTCTCAACCCCGAGGTCGAGTACGCCGTGGCGGACACGGGAGCTGAGAGGATCATCGTGGCCTCGGCACTCCTGGCCAAGGTGGCCGAGGCCGCCGGCCTCAAGGCGGCGCCCTCGGTCGTGAAGACCGTGGCCGGGAAATCCCTCGAGCACCTGGGCGCGAGGCACCCCTTCATAGACCGCCCCTCCCCCGTCGTCCTCGCGGACTACGTCACGACGGAGTCCGGCACGGGCGCGGTCCACACGGCCCCCGGCCACGGCGCCGAGGACTACCAGACCGGGCTCAGGTACGGCCTGGAGATCTACTGCCCCGTGGCCGACGACGGCACCTACCTGGACGACGGCCGGATCCCGGCGGAGCTGGTGGGCGTGACGACGCTTGAGAGCGTCGAGGACCTCCAGAAGAAGAGGACCTCGCCGGCCAACGTCGCCGTCCTACGGAAGCTCGACTCGGCGGGCGCCCTCTTCGCCAAGCACAAGTACACCCACAGCTACCCGCACTGCTGGCGCTCGAAGACGCCGATCATCTTCAGGGCGGTCGACCAGTGGTTCGTGTCGCTCGACAAGGCCGGCTCGAGGAAGGCAGCGCTGGACGAGATCTCCAGGATCGCTGCCAGCGCGGGCTGGATACCCGCCTGGGGAGAGGCGCGCATCCGGGGAGCCGTCGAGTCCCGCCCGGACTGGTGCGTGAGCCGCCAGCGCTCGTGGGGAGTGCCGATCCCGGCCTTCTTCGACGCCGAGAAGCGCCCGTTCCTGGACGCCGCGGTCATCCGGGCGGTCGCCGACAAGGTCGAGGCGCTCGGCACGAACCTCTGGTACGAGTCCGCGGCCCCTGAGATCCTGGCCGGCGTCGCGCTCCCCAAGGGCTGGCCCAAGGCCTCGGAGCTCACGTGCGGCCGGGACACGCTCGACGTCTGGCTCGACTCGGGCTCGTCCCACGCCGCCGTCCTGAGGCGGGGCCGGGGGGCCACCCAGTGGCCGGCGGACCTCTACCTTGAGGGCAGCGACCAGCACCGGGGCTGGTTCCAGTCCTCGCTCTGGACCTCCGTCATCGCCTACGGCGCGGCGCCCTACAGGGCCGTCCTCACCCACGGTTTCATCGTGGACGAGGAGCAGAAGAAGATATCCAAGAGCGCCACGTACCAGAAGCCCCAGACGAGCGACGCCTACATCGCGGAGCACGGCGCGGACGTCATCCGCCTCTGGATCGCGTCGCAGGACTTCCGCGACGACATCCCCATCTCCAGGGAGATACTCTCCCACGTCTCGGAGACCTACAGGCTCATCCGCAACACGCTCCGCTTCCAGCTGGCGAACCTGTTCGACTTCGAGGCCGCGCGCGACGCAGTGCCCGTCGAGGGGCTGCACGCCCTCGACCGCTGGGCGCTCCACCAGGCCGCCGAGCTCACCCGGGCCTGCGCGGAGGCCTACGACGCCTACGAGTTCCACAGGGTCTACCAGCTCTGCAACCAGTTCTGCGCGGTCACGCTCTCCGCCACCTACCACGACATCCTCAAGGACAGGCTCTACACCCTCGCTACCCGCCATCCCCTGCGCCGCTCGTCGCAGACGGCGATCCACGCGATCCTCGGGGCGCTCGCGAGGATCCTCGCCCCGGTGATCCCGTTCACGGCGGACGAGGCGTGGTCCTTCGCGGGCTCCGGGACGGAGTTCGGGGCCGAGTCCGTCCACCTGCAGGACTGGCCGGCGATCCCGACTTCGTGGTCGCTCCCGCAGGCCGACGCCGATATTGCCTCCCTCATTAAGATGCGCGCCAAGGTCAACGAGGCCATCGAGCCGCTGCGGGCGGCCGGCCGGATCGGGAAGTCGCTCGACGCCGCCGTTACCCTGCGGGTGCCGGGGGCCGATCCCCTGCGCCCCGCGCTCGAGAGGCACCTCGCCTCCCTTCCCGAGATATTCATCGTCTCGCAGGTGGGGCTCGAGGCCCCGCCGGGGCCCGCGGACGGCTTCGGCGTGGGAGTGAGGACCTGCTCCGAGGCGGGCCTCGCGAAATGCCCAAGATGCTGGCGCTGGGTGCCCTCCCTCGAGCATAATCCCCTGGGCCAGGTGTGCCCGCGCTGCGCCGAGACCCTCAATTCCTGAAACCCAGACCCCAAAAACCCGACAGACTTCCCATGGCAACGCCCAAAAAGAAAAAGCCCTCCAAGACCAAGCCGCGGCCCGAATCGCGGAAGGAGCCCGCCCCCAGGGCCGCGCCCAAGGTTGCCCCGAAGGCGCCTCCGAAGGCGCTCCCCAAGGCGGCCCTGAAGGCGCCCGCCCAGGCGCCGGCCCCCGCGGCGAAGCGCCCGGCCGTGGAGAAGCCGTCCAAGAAGTCGGCCCTGCGCGACAGCATCCTTGCCCGGAAGGCGGCCACCAAGCCGATCGCGTTCAGCCTCGACGAGGTCCGCGCGATCGCCAAGACGGTCTCGGCAAAGGCCGAGTCGGCCGCAAAGCTGACCAAGGTCGCGGCGCGGCCGTCGGCCGCGCTCCAGGCGGCCGCCCTCGAGAGGCCCGCCAAGCCGAACCACGTCAAGGCCGCGTCGCTCGCCGACATCCTCGGGTTCAACCCAAAGCGCACCAAGGCCGTCGAGGCCATCGAGGCGCGCGACGTGCCCGAGAAATTCAAGCGCTTCCACAAGCTCCTCATGGACATGAGGACGCACCTGACCGAGGGCATCGAGCGCCATTCCGAGGAGACGCTGAAGCGCTCCGTCAAGGAGGACGCCGGCGACCTTTCCGCGTACGGCCAGCACATGGCCGACGCGGGCACCGACACGTTTGACCGGGACTTCGCGCTCAGCCTTGTCTCGAGCGAGCAGGAGGCGCTCTCGGAGATCGACGCGGCGATCAAGCGCATCCGCGACGGCACGTACGGCGTCTGCGAGATCACGGGCAAGCCAATCTCAAAGGAGCGCCTGCTCGCCGTCCCCTTCACGCGCTACTCCGCCGAGGCCCAGAAGCAGATCGAGCGCAACCGCCACCACTCCCGCACCCAGGCGGGGCTCTTCGGGGAGGCCGGGGAGGAGGGCGGCAAGATCATGGAGGAGGACGGCGGCGGCGACGAATGACCCCGTCCGCGGACCCCGGCGTGGCGCTGAGCTGGCGCGCCCTGAAATACTGGCGGCTGACCGCGATCGCGGCCGCGGTCCTCGCAATGGACCAGGCCTCAAAGGCGTGGATCCGCGCGCACCTGCCCTTCGGCGCCTACGGCGAGGACGCGGGCGCGATTACGGTGGTCCCGAGATTTTTCTACATTGTCCACGTGGGAAACACCGGGGCGGCCTGGAGCATCCTCACGGGCCGGAGCGGCATCCTGGCCGCGCTCGCGGCGGCCACGCTCGCCGTCATCTTCATCTGGCGGAAGGCCCTCGGCCTGCAGAACGCCCACGCGCAGGTCTGCTTCGGGCTCCTGTGCGGCGGGATCGCGGGCAACCTGGTCGACCGCGTCGCCCGGGGCCACGTCGTCGACTTCCTGGACTTCCACTTCGGCTCCTACGTCTACCCGACCTTCAACGTGGCGGATTCGGCGATCTGCGTGGGGATCGCCCTGTACGTCCTTTCCACGCTCCGGTCCCCGCGCCGCCGCTGACGGCCCGGCGCCTGCCTCACTCGACGTTCGCCATCTGCTCGCGGATGCGCTCCAGCTCGTTCTTGAGCTCGATCACTCCCTTTGAGATCGCCAGGTCGCCCGCCTTGCTGCCGATCGTGTTGGCCTCGCGGCCCATCTCCTGCAGGATGAAGTCGGCCTTGCGGCCGATCTCGTCCCCGGACTCGAGGAGCGCGCCAAACTGGTCGAAGTGGCTGCGAAGGCGCGTGATCTCCTCGCTGATGTCGCAGCGGTCCGCGTAGAGGGCTATCTCGCGGAGCACCCGCTCGTCATCGGGGTCGAGCTCAAGCCCCGAGTCCCGCAGGCGCTTCAGGAGCGCGGCGCGGTAGGCCGGGGCGACGGCCGGGGCCCGCTCCGCGACCGCGTCCAGGTGCCGGCGGCAGACGCCGATCCGCCCCGTGAAGTCGGCGAGCAGAGCACCGCCCTCCTTCGCGCGCATCGCGGCAAACCCGGCGAGCGCCTCGCCGAGGACAGCGAGCAGCCCGGGGCGCACGCTGTCGGCCGCGGGCAACTCCACCGGGATCCTCTGGGAATTGGCGATCTGCCACAGGAGCTCGGCCGACGGCTCGAAATGTATCCCCCGGGCGTCGGCCAGCGCGGCCAGCCTGTCGAGCGCCACGCCTATGGCCGGCTCGTTCCAGGCGGCATCCTCGCGCCCCTTGCCCGCGGTGTATCCCACGTCCACGTGGACCTTGCCGCGCGACGCGACGCTGCGCACGCGCTTCGCCACCTCGGCCTCCAGGCTTTCCCAGTCGCCCGGGATCTTGACCGACAGGTCCAGGGCGCGGCGGTTCACGGAGCTGACCTGGACCTCGAGAGTCCCCCCCGCGAGGGCCGCCGACGCGCGGCCGTATCCCGTCATGCTCCTCATGGCTTTTTCCCGAGGATCCTCGCGACCTCCTGGACGTCCTTGTCGCCGCGCCCGCTCAGGTTGACGATCAGGACCTTTCCCCTCCCGAGCGCCCTGGCGCGCTTCATCCCGTGGACCAGGGCATGGGAGCTTTCGAGGGCCGGGATGATGCCCTCCAGCCGGGAACAGATCTGGAATGCCTCGAGCACCTCGTCGTCCGTCGCGTAGGCGTACTCGATCCGGCCGAGGTCGCGGTAGTAGGCGTGCTCCGGCCCCACGGCGGCGTAGTCGAGGCCCGCGGACACCGAATGGGTGAGCTCTATCTGCCCGTCCCCGTCCTGGAGGATGAACGTCTTGCAGCCCTGCAGGACGCCGAGCTTGCCGCCGGCGAAGCGGGCCGCATGGCCGCCCCTGGCGATCCCCCGGCCACCCGCCTCGACGCCGATCATCCGCACGCCGGGATCGCCCAGGAATTCAAAGAAGAGCCCGATCGCGTTGCTGCCGCCGCCCACGCAGGCGATGAGCTCGTCGGGCAGCCGCCCCTCGCGCGCAAGGATCTGCTCCCTCGCCTCGGCCCCGATGACCCTGTGAAAGTCGCGCACCATCTCCGGGTAGGGGCGCGCGCCGTAGACCGTGCCCAGGATGTAGTGGGTCGTCCGCACGTTGGTCACCCAGTCGCGCATGGCCTCGTTGATGGCCTCCTTCAGGGTCCGCTGGCCCGCCCCCACGCTGCGCACCTCGGCCCCCATGAGCCGCATCCGGAATACATTGAGCGCCTGGCGCTCCATGTCGACAGCGCCCATGTAGACGACGCACTCGAGCCCGAACTTGGCGCACACGGCCGCGGTCGCCACCCCGTGCTGGCCGGCGCCCGTCTCGGCGATGATCCGTTTCTTTCCCATGCGCAGGGCGAGGAGCGCCTGCCCGATCGCGTTGTTGATCTTGTGGGCTCCGGTGTGGAGAAGGTCCTCCCGCTTCAGGTAGATCCTGGCCCCCCCGCAGTGGCCCGTCAGGCGCTCGGCAAAATAAAGG
Source organism: Opitutaceae bacterium (assembly GCA_035602635.1). Taxonomy (GTDB): domain Bacteria; phylum Verrucomicrobiota; class Verrucomicrobiia; order Opitutales; family Opitutaceae; genus Palsa-1447. Next base: position 7,350 of record DATNLY010000208.1, read on the forward strand.
GGCGTCGGGCGGCCCGCGAACTCCGCCAGGTGGCGCCTCAGGTCGGCCTGGAACGCGGGGTCGGACCGGGCCGACCTGTAGGCGGCCTCCAGCTCCCCAAGCGCGGCCATCAGGGTCTCCGGGACAAAGATCCCCCCGTACGGCCCGAAATGCCCCGCCGCGTCGGGAACCGAGGAACGGTCCAGGGTGGCTGCGTCTTTGGATGGCATGCGCCCCCACCCTTGGCCCTGCCGGGCATGGAGGCAAGACGCCTTGCACGGCGGCCGCGGGCACACTGGCGGGCCGTGTCGAAACGGCCCTCGCGCTAGGAAACGCGGGGGTTCTGCCGCGCGGGAATCGTACCGGTCGCGGGCGCCGGCTCCGGTGACGGGGCGGACGAAACCTCAACGATGGGATCACCGACCCGAATCTCGCCCTCGGACAGGATCTGCGCGCGCAGGCCCCCCTTGTGGACCAGGCCGCGGAGGACCTTGGGAGACGTCTGCTTCGCCAAGTAATTGCACGGCTCGCACAGGCGAATCCCGCGAAGCAGGACCGGGCCGACCTGGAATTCCCGCCCGACGAGCGAGTTCAGGTCGACCCCGACCGTGACGAGGTTGCGCCGCGCATCCCGCGCGGTGAAGGCGACCCCCGAGGCCGATGCAAATTCCTCCACGTGCTCCTGCTGGATCAAGGTGACCTCGAAATCGGGCCTCCGCGGATTCGGGGAGAATGTGCCGTTGCCGCCAAAATAGCGGTCGCCTTCCAGTCCGCGCCCGGGAATCGCACGAACGCTGCTTTGCGGCATCGCCGGCGATGCCGGGGAATCAGCAATGAGGATTTCTACGATCCGGGCCATGTTTTCCAAGGTTCAAGATGAGCCACGGCCGCTCGGGACCGTTGGCTCCGGCGATTGTTGGTTGAGCTTTCTTTTCCTCGAAAAGAGAATGTAAAATCCCGCGCCCGTCGGCACCAGGGCCACCGCACCGAAGACAGCAACGAACAGCACCAAGTCGCCGAACGCAGACATACCACCTGAAGCCTGCGCGCCCGACTCGCCTGCAAGTGCCGTGTGGAGCACAACCGCCGCGGCGGCCATGAGGAACGCTAGGACGTAGCCGCCGGCAACTATCGCGACTTTGAGGATTGGCTTCATGGCCTAATGCGGAACCTTGCCAACGTTGATATGAACCGTGCCTAGGCGTGGAGCGACTTGTGCCCCGCACGAGACATGCCTGAGGCAGAAATCGGATCCGAGGATTGGTTCGGCACGTTCTTCACTTTGCGCCCCTCCTCCTGCGTGCGACGTAAACTATGATTGGGGGAATCGGCAAAAGAAGGACTGCAAAGGAAACGCCCACAACCTGGCCGATGCCTTTTGGGGCAACCAAAGACAGGCCGGCTCCGATGGCGGCAACAATGACCGCGTAGACCCTGAAGGCGCCGATTTCCTTGCGGGTAAAATCTGGACTGCCGTTTTCAAGAGGCGTCACGGGAAGTGGGCGGTTATGTGCATAACGTCAAAGATGAGCCACGGGAGGGAATGGCATGCCTCCTGGCTCTGCAGGAGGCATGTCATTCCCGGACGTTGGCTCTGGCGCCTTGTTCGGCGGCCTCATTGTTTTACATCAACATTGTGGTAGGAAGCGATTTTCCACCCATCCGGCTCCTTCACGAGTACCTCCTGCAACCGGGTGTGGAACTTTCCATCGCTCGCGGCTCTCACACCGGGCAGGGTACCCTGCACTTGGCTCACCTCGGTCGATATGTCGACGATCGCCACGTCCGGCCGCACGTAGCGGATTTTGTCCACCGACATAGCGAGCTTGCTGCCTTTGAAGACGGTCGCGAATACCTCTGCGTGTCGATCTTCGAAAGCGCGGTGTCCGTAGAAAGCAGTACCGCGAATGTTGGTGAAACTGCCATCATCTGCGAAACGCTCCGAGAACGCTTTGGCATCCCCAATATTCCATGCCTTTACTTGGTCGGCTACAATCTGGCTTATCACCGAGTCATCAGCCGGCGGCTCAGCCCCGATCATTGGGGCCGCGAACCATAACGAGAGTACAGCTAACAGTAGTTTTGTTTTCATATTTTTTGCCGACGTTGATTTGAACCGTGCCTAGGCGTGGCGCGACTCCTGCCCCGCAGGAGGCGTGACTGACGCAAGCATCGGATCCGGTGATTGGTTAGGCTTTCTTGACATGACTCATGACATTTATGATTACGCCGTTTGGATCTGCG
>DATNLY010000347.1:0-2694 GCA_035602635.1 Opitutaceae bacterium
GCCTTTTTTTGCCGGCCGAAAAGGGAGCCGTTCTTTCGTGTCATTTGGCGGATTTCATGGTTAATCGGGCGGCAAACCCATGCCCCTGCGCGTCCTCATCCTCGGTGCCAACGGCTTCATCGGCAGCTCGCTCACCCACGCGATCCTCAAGCAGAAGGACTGGGAGGTGTTCGGGATGGACGTCGGGGACCACAAGCTCGGCAACTGCCTCGGGCACCCCCGGTTCAAGTTTGTCGAGGGCGACATCACGATCTCCCGCGAGTGGATCGAGTACCACCTGAAGAAGTGCGACGCGGTGCTGCCGCTGGTGGCTATCGCGAACCCGGTCCAGTACGTGAAGGACCCGCTGCGGGTCTTCGAGCTCGATTTCGAGGCCAACCTCGAGATCGTCCGCCAGTGCGCGAAGTACCGCAAGCGGATCATCTTCCCGTCGACGTCCGAGGTGTACGGGATGTGCCCGGACGCGGAGCTCGACGAGGAGACGAGCCCGCTCGTGTACGGCCCCATCAGCCGCCAGCGCTGGATATACGCCAGCTCAAAGCAGCTCCTCGACCGCGTCATCTACGCCTACGGGGTGCGCGACAACGTGGACTACACGCTCTTCCGCCCCTTCAACTGGATCGGCCCGAAGCTCGACAACGTGATGGAGCCCAAGGAGGGAAGCTCGCGGCTGTTCACGCAGTTCATCTCGAACGTGATCTTTGAGAAGCCGCTCCAGCTCGTCGACGGGGGAAGGCAGAGCCGCTCGTTCACCTTCATCGACGACGGCGTGGACGCCCTCCTGCGGATCATCGAGAACAAGGGCGGCAGGGCCTCGCGCCAGATCTTCAACATCGGCAACCCGGCCAACAATGTCAGCGTGGCGCGTCTCGCGAAGCTGATCATTGCGGCGTTCAGGGACTACCCCGAGTACCGCCCGCAGGCGGCGAAGGCGAGGACCGCCGTGGTGTCGTCGGGCAAGTACTTCGGCAAGTATTACCAGGACATCCAGCGGCGCGTGCCCTCGGTGGCGGCGATCCGCAGGCAGCTGGGATGGCGGCCCAAGGTGGACCTGAAGACCGCGATCAAGCTCACGCTCGACTACCACCTCGCGCACAAGGACTACAAGCTCGACTAGGGAGCCATGCCGGTCCGACTCGCGCTCAAGGTTGATGTCGACACGGACCGCGGGACGCGCGTCGGCGTGGCGAACGTGGCCGCGGACTGCGCGCGGTTCGGTGCGCCCGCGTGCTTCCTGTTCTCGCTCGGGCCCGACCAGACGGGCCGGGCCGTCACGCGCGTCCTGCGGCCGGGTTTCTTCGGCAAGGTCAGCCGGACGAGCGTGCTTGAGATCTATGGGCTCCGAACGCTCCTCAGCGGGACGCTGCTGCCCGCCCCCCACATCGGGAGCAGGAACGCCGGCGCCATGCGGGCGGTTCGCGACGCCGGGTTCGAGGTCGGGATCCACTGCTACAACCACTACCGCTGGCAGGACCACCTGCGGGGCATGGACCTCGCTGCGGTCCGGGCGGAGTTCGGGAGGGCGCGGGGCGAGTTTGCGAGGATATTCGGGGCGCAGGCGCTGTGCGCGGGCGCGGCCGGATGGCAGAGCAACGCCCTGAGCCGGGAAGTCTACGACGAGGCCGGCCTCCTGTATTCCAGCGACACGAGGGGGACGCACCCGTATTTCCCGCGCATAGGCGGCAGGGTCTTCCGGACGCTCGAGATCCCGAGCACGCTCCCGACCCTGGACGAGCTGATGGGCAGGCCCGGGTTTCCCGATTCCTCGATCCCCGGGCACCTCCTGTCGCTCCTGCGCCCCGACCGCCTGAATGTGTTCACCCTTCATGCCGAGATCGAGGGCATGGGGCGGCGCGCGCTGTTCCTCGAGCTCCTGGCGGCGTGCCGCGGCTCCGGCGTCTCCTTCGTGCGGCTGGACGAGGAGGCCCGCTCGCTCCTCTCCAACCGGCCGGCGCTTCCCGTGGGCGACCAGTCGATGGCTACGGTGGACGGCCGGAGCGGCCTCGTGGCGACGCAGGCGGAGTGACGACCGGTCAGGCCCGGTCGAGCCTGCGGAGCATCCACGCGCCCAGCGCGAGGAAGACGAGGTTGGGGACCCAGAGAAGGAGGTCCGGCCGATACTCGGGGTGGCGGTCGAGCCATCCCACCATCACGGTGAGAAAATAGTATCCCAGCGCCAGCGAGACGGCGATGCCCAGGTTGGCGCTCGTCTCGCGCCTCGAGACCCGGATCCCAAGCGGGATCCCAATCAGGGCAAAGGAGAAGATCGCGAGCGCCATGTTGATCTTGTCCTGGATGGTGAGGGTGACCTTCATCACGTCGCGCGCATGCTGGCTCTCCCCGCCGGGCGCCGCCGGCGTCGCCTCGAGCCTCGCCCTCTCGGCAACCAGCTCCCCGTAGGTCATCCACGGCAGCTTCTGGTGCACCTTGGCGGTGCCGAAGTACTGCGCCAGGGACAGCCGGATGGGGGCGACCTCGTCGAATGTGTTCACCTTCAGGGGCAGCGTGAAGTCGTCGGGCGCCTTTCGGTCGTAGTCCTCGACGTGCGCGTTGGAGACGGGAATCACGAACTCGTTCGTCGCCTCGTCATAGTCCACCCGCCCGGACTCGGCGTGCACGAACCGCACGACGCGCTTCTCGCCGTCGAGCTGCCAGACCCAGATGTCGCGCAGGTTTGGCCCGTCCTTTGACCCG